>JAITJX010000101.1 GCA_031278765.1 Tannerella sp.
GCAAAAAACCGCTATGAACAGGATACCCTGCATTTTGATACGGTTCCGTATCTTGCACAAAAGCATATCCCAACATTTCGACAAATTCCGACGACTTCATAACGGTTTCCGTCAGCGCCAGCACTTCGAAGGGAATATATTTTGCGCTACTTTCCAATATATAGCAGTTTGTGTATTTTCCGCCACCACTGGCTATTATTGCGTTGTCGGCTGTTCCCGTATTGTAACAATTGATGACATTGACGTTGATAGCGCTTGTTCCTACAATACCGCCACCGATTTTGTTTGCCGCAGTTCCTGAAGATGCTACAATAGTTGCAATATTATAACAATTGGAGATATTTGATGTGTTCATGCCTGTAATTTCACCAATGATGCCACCTGCAACTGTGCCGTTAATCTTTCCTTTGTTATAACAGTTGATAATCGTTATTACACCGTCGCATTTCCCCACAATGCCGCCACTTGCGCCGCCTGTACTGATATATAAGGCATTATGACAATTAGTAATCGTTGTAGTATCCAACACCCAACCGACTATTGCTCCGGTATGTGCGGATGTTGATATAATAACGCCATTAGCGAGAGACAGATTACGGATGGTAGCGCCGTTCGTACTGCCAAAAAGACCTAAAAGGTTTTCTCCATTAGTGATGTAAAGATTATGAACGGTATGATTATTCCCTTCAAAATTCCCTGCAAATCTGGCGCTATGTCCTATCGGTGTCCATTGCAAGGTTTCGTTGCCGTTAAGGTCAAGGTCATTCATCAACATCACGTTTTTTCCGGCAAAGTTGTATCCGCTATTGCATTGCTGTGCTATCCATGCCAGTTCGTCGGGGTAGTAAATGTAGTATGTGTCGCCATCGGGCGTTACGGGCATAGCGCTACCGTCCCATATTGCTCTTGAACCGTTGTGTATGGTTGCAAATGAGCGTTCAGCCCCGTAGATGGTATCGCCTGGTTCCATTACGATAAAGGGTTTAAAATGATATGCTTTGCCGCTTGCCAAACCGGTAAGATTATAGCTGAAAGCATCTGTGTTAACAACAAGGTTTATCCACAAAGAGTCATCAACTCTGAATGTTTTATATTGAAATCCTTTTTGTATTGCCGGGACAGGATTGTTTCCGGGATCAAACATTGCATTTAAAGTGACGGAAGTTTCTGTGATGTCCGAAACTTCGAGCGTTTCCAACAGAAGATGACTATGAACCGGATAGCCTTCATTTTGATAAGGTTCTACATCCTGCACAAAATAATATTTTAACATTCTGCCAAATTCCGGAGATTTCATAACTGTCTCCGTCAGTTCTTGTACTTCGCTCGGTCTGTTTTTGGCGCAGCCCGCCAATACATAGCAATTCACGTTTGTGCCGCCGCCTATTGCATTAACGACTGTTCCCGTATTGTAGCAATTGACAACATTTGCAATACGGTAAACGTTTCCTATAATACCGCCACTAGCGCCTCTTTTGGTGGTAATTGGCGCGGTATTATAGCAATTAACAATATTCAATTCGCTCATATTTCTTGTTTCGCCAATAATACCTCCAGCGTAGCCGTTGTTAACCATTCCTTTATTATAACAGTTGATAATCGTTAATACTCCGTTATTTATTCCGACAATACCGCCACTCGCCCCACCTGTACTGATATATATGGTATTATAGCAGTTCGTGATGGTCGTATTTCCTGCACAGTAGCCGGCAATAGCGCCTGCATTCCCCGCAATTATCGAATCATTACCTGTAATCCCCAGATTCTGAACAGTAGCTCCTCGTACATGTCCGAATAATCCCGAAGATTCAATATCACTTGTTCGAATAGACAAATTAGCAACAGTGTGTCCATTTCCGTCAAAGTGTCCACCAAAATGGCATACATAGTACGTCCAATACTGAGCCGTATTTTGCCTGCATCCAATTGGAATCCATTCCAAACCGTTCAGGTCAATATCAGTTGTCAATTTATAGTAAATACCTGTACCGAATGTATGATTTTTTTCATCCGTAGTCCATCCAGTATTTACAAATATCATGTCTCTTTTAACCAGATACGCCAAATGCGCCAAATGTGCGGCGCTTTCAATCAGATAGGGGTCGTCTTTTGTGCCGGAGCCATTTGTCCACGCCTCGTGCGAGCCGTCCCATACGTTTACTTGTGCATTTACTGTAATGATGGCGGCTAAAATAGCCATCCATGTTAAAAATACTTTTTTCATAATTCATAATAATTTATATACTTGTCAGGCTTTTCGGACATGCCCCGTTTTTGAAATGGCTTCGGTCCCGTTTGTTCTTTCGCTATTAAAGTTCGGATAGTTGGACGCATTAAACGTCCAACTTCCATACCATTTTCTTTTCTTTCCGCAAGCATTATATCTTATTTTGTAACAGGTTTAACAGCCTTTTTTACCTGGGATGCGAAATCCTTAGCAGGTTTAAAAGCGGGAATAAAATGTGCGGGAATGACAAGCGTCGTATTTCTGGAAATGTCGCGGGCAGTTTTTTGCGCCCTTTCTTTAACAAAGAATCTTCCGAATCCGCGAAAATAGACGTGTTCTTTCTTCTCCAAAGAAGATTTGATCGATTCCATGAATGCTTCTACAATCTTTTGAACTGTGATTTTCTCTATTCCTGTAGTTTTAGAGATTTTGTTTACAATATGAGCTTTAGTCATGATAATAAAAATTTAAAAAATTAATAATCCCTACTCTGTTAAGGCTTTTCGGGTTTCGCCGTTTTATTTAATGTTATTTTTATTTCTTCGTCTCGTCTGAACTTTGATTTTTGTTATCTAAATGATTTTTTTAATTCCGTTCTATCAGGGTAATCAGTAAAATCATATAAATCAGAGTTCAGATTATCACATACATCCTGCCGTCGGACGAGTTTTTTATTTACGATTTTAGATTGTTGCTTTCGCCCGAAAGCAATTCATTAAACTTCCAGTTAATCGCGGACTATCGTATTGTCTTCGGTCTCCTTTCGGTCTCCCTTCGGTCTCCTTCGGTAAGATTTCGGGCTTTTCTTCACAATTTTTACTAAACCCACAGTTAAAATTCACCTTATCCCTCAGCATCGATACGACAGTCCACTCATAACCCATAGTTCTTAGGCGACCACAAGGGACGCCCCTACATCATACATCATACATCATACATCATACATCATACATCATACATCATACATCATACATCATACATCATACATCATTCATCATTCATCGCTTCTTCTGTGGTTACATTTCCCGGCAAATCCGACACAGATACAACGATTTTGTTACCGTCAAGATTATCGTTGTTTTGTTGAGCGGTATAAGTCCACACATACCCCGAAGCATCAAGCGTCGCCTGACCTTCTTCGACCGTCGAGCCATCAGCATTAATAATACTGACATGCACCTCTTTAACGAGCGTATCGTCATGCGCCTCGACCTTGATAATGTCGCCCGGCTGCCCGGTATAGTCCGACAAATCAATGAGTTCGATTTCGGGCGCATTCAGGAAATCGGCGACGGCAGCGATAAAAGGCGTTCTACCTTTTTTAGCGGCGGCAGCCTCGTAGATTTCCCTGTTTTCGGGGTTTTCGAGCGCCGATTTGCCATAGATGGTCGCATTCCGAAATTTGCGTCTTTGCGTTTTTTGTTTTTCGCTCACCTCGTCCGACTTTTCCGGAACCGTTGATACGAACGTTTTCCCGTTCATTTGACGAAATACCAGCATTCCGCCAACCTTTCCTCTTAATCCGTGCGTTAGCACATTGTTTTTTGATTCTGCCATAATTTTAACTCCTTCATTATTACTAAATTTACTAAAATATATTTGTAAAATAAACTCAGGGGATAAACGCCATTCCCACCACCACGACAGGCAAATAGACCTCCTGTG
>JAITJX010000132.1 GCA_031278765.1 Tannerella sp.
AACTTAACGCTTCTATCAAGTTTGACTTGCCCACATTCGGATAACCTATAAACAGATTAACGCGCCGGCAATCTTCTAATCTTAAATCACGGATAGATTTAAAATTAGTGATATGTGCATGTTTTAGGATATTGTTCATAATACAACTGTTTTACGGCATTAATGTAAGTTCCAGTTCCTCTTCCCTCGAGCCGGATATTCTCATCAATGAAACTGCGAAACTCATCCGGCGAAATCTCGCCCAACCCTTTGAAACGTGTAATCTCGGGATGCGCGCCCAATTTGTTCATCGCCTTCGCCTTTTCTTCCTCATGATAGCAATACACCGTTTCCTTCTTGCTGCGCACGCGGAACATGTGCATGCCGTTCACGTCGGCGTCGTCTATCAATTCTAAATCTTCGGTTGACATTGGTTTATCAAATTATTTATTTTTATATCGCGCAAAATATGCGTCGATTTCAGGACGTAATTCCATACCTGCTTTTTCAAAGCAATCAAGCAATTCTTCATATGCGCCTCGTCCGCCGAGAAAATCCCAAAACTCTTCGGCGACTTTGAGTTCACGATAATCATCAAGCATGCCCTTTATGGTCCACCTTTGATATGGTTCCGGTTCGTATGGGTTATAAGGGATGGCTATCAACGTATTTACTTTCGCCGCTTTATCATGTGTTAAAACGATGCCTGCCCATTCTAATAGAGTGCGTTTAAAATCTTTAAAATTGCTGATATTAGGTTTCGCCGTTTTTAAATCGAACAAAAATTGTTCGCCTTGTGTCGTTTCAACAAATAAATCAACTTTTACGGTTTTTAATTGATTGATTTTGCCTGTTAATGCGTTCCTCAGAATCTTAATTTCTTTTGTTTTATCGGGATTTTCACCAACAGACAATCGATTCATGATATCTTGGATATTCTGCTGACAACTTTCATAAATTGAATCTCCGACAACATATTGCGCCTGAACTTTCGCGAAATTATTTTTAGCAAGGGCAACTGCAACCGGTTCAAAGATGGATGTTCCAAATGTCGTATTCAGCGACTGTATAAAGGAGTACAACGCCATCCTATCTTTGCCCAAAAGCCGGAAATGAAAGGGCATATTACTGCTTTCAGGATTGTAATTCTGAAATTTTTTCCGCAAGCTATTTGTAATGACTCGCCGGATTTGCTGTTTTTGTGGGTTAGTTAGTGGCATCGTTAATTATTTTATCAATATTTATCGAATTAACAAACCATTCGAACTTGACGTCATTTTCTTTTTTATTATCAGAACGTTTGTAATTTTCTGCCATGTATCCCTCACAAAATCTATCTATTTTAGGTTTCATAATTTATCTCCTTTTCAAATGAAATATCGTTTCCGAATATGCTGTTTTATCTTTTTCGGTTCTGTTTAGTACCGGACGTTTGAAGCGATTTACGATTTTCATTCCGGCATTTTCGGCAATGGCCGGATACATGTTATATTTGTCGTTGGCGACCAGGAAAACGTGGCAGTCATCTGCCAAAAAACTTTTGCAATTGTTCAACACATCGCTTATTCCTTGAATGTAATTTTGTTTAGCCGCAAGGGTTTGCCCCATAAAAAGCGGGCCTATCTCCAATTCATCTTTTCGTTCAAAGCCGAACAAATCATACGCATAAGCATGTTGCTCGTGATAATCAATCAACCCCACATAAGGTGGCGAAGAGAAAATGCCTTTTATTTTTTGCTTTTTAACAAGTTGTCCGAATGCCGGGTTTTTCTTCTTAATTTGTTCGACTATATCCATATTTCGACTATCGCCGGTCAGACAAAGTTGAAATGTATCTGTCCTTAATTTATCAAACTGTTGCAGGCGACTGATTGTGTCCTTGGCATAAGTCTTCCACCACTTCATAATAGAAAACAGAGGTTTGCACATTTTGCCATGTTTGCTGCAATAATAAGTCGTGGTTACCGGCTCCAATAACGTGGCTAAATCAGCGTGAGTAGTGGCGCGACAACTGCGGATTGTTCGGCTAAGAATTACACTAATGATTTTTTTAGTATTCGTGTTTTTTATCTTCTTTATTTCTTCAAAAACAAAATCAATCTCATTCCGGATATGCTGAGAATACCATTTGTCAAGGAAAGTTTTGTTTTTCTCTTGTCGCAATTGAATATTGTATTTTTTCACTAAACGTTCGAAAACAGGTAAAAATAATTTTTCTTTTTCCACCGCATATTTGGTTTCATCGATTTCGCCTTTTCGCAAGCGATATTTATAATCCGGTACCGGAAAATACCGGTTATTAAATAGGTACAACTCCTGTAAAAGTTTTTCTTCAAATTCTATGGCATTAGAATTTTTGATAAAATTATCCAGCGCCTTGGTGATTTGTTCCGTTTCTTTGCGCACATCGGCAATATCATACCTTACAACTTTGCAATTTCCTATCAACGCATTGAAGACCGAAATATCAATGCCGACAGCGTGCATACCCAATTCGCAGGCTTGTACCATTGTGGTGCCACTTCCCGAAAATGGATCAAGTACAATATCGCCTTTTTCAAAATATGTTTCTGTTTTAAAATTATCAATATGGTCATCTAAAAAATATTCCACCAATTGCGGGATAAATTTTCCTTTGTACGGATGAAGCCTATGTACATGCTTTGTTGTTTCGGCTTCCTTATATTGGTCGAACGATAATGCCCAGTTCAAATCATCACCAAGTCGTTCTTTAAAACTAATTTCTCTCGAGCTATGATACGATTTATAATAATCCAAAAGGTCTTTTTGGGAAACTTGCGTAGTGCCGTTTTCTCCCATTTTTTTTATTCTCCCATATTGTATAAGATAAGAAATATTGGAAGGGCTAACGTCTTTTCCCAAATATTGTGTCGCCCACTCGCTCGCCTCTTTGATATTTAACAGTTCATCCATCATTCCTAATTCCTAATTTCCAATGCCTCTTCTTCCACTTCTTCCAGCGCTTCTTCCACGCGCAGGTTGCCGATAATAAATCCTTGCCGGTCGGGGGTATTTTTACCCATATAAAATTCCAGCAGGTCGTGGATATTGTCGTCTTTGCTTAGCCGCACGCGGTCGAGGCGCATGGTTTCGCCGATGAATTCCGCAAATTCTTCCGGCGATATTTCTCCCAAGCCTTTGA
>JAITJX010000026.1 GCA_031278765.1 Tannerella sp.
GAGGCATCCGAGTTTCGGGAATCATTCCCTCATCTGATGTTGCTGGCATTCATGCAGCGGCTTTTGAACGGGGGCGGAAGGATAGACCGTGAAGTGGCCGCCGGCAGCGGGAAAATGGATTTGTACGTCGAATATCATGATTACAGATGTATTATGGAAATAAAAGTTTTGCGAGACAGAAAAAGTTATGAACGCGTACTTGCGGAAGGCTTGCAACAGATAAAACGCTATCGGGACAGGAAAGCGCCCGATTCGCCGCTCTACCTGCTCATCTTCGACCGCCGCAGCAAAAGCAAAAAAGCCCCCTGGGAAGAACGTATCAAATGGGATGAAAACGTTGAAGGAGTTACGGTGGCAGGATTATAGATAGTATCTACCCAACACTTTTTTTATTTCATTTCACCAACGCTTTTCTTGTATTCGAATCGATTTTAACAATCGCTATCCCACGCGATACGGTTATTTTTTCATTGTCCGACACTGCTGTTTTATTCACAATCTCCTGCCCTACAATGTTATAAATACGCACACGTTTGCCCATTGCATTGAGAATAGACACTTCTCCCATTCCGCCGATGACCATAATTTCTTTTTGGATAATCTCTTCCGGAACATAAGGACGCACCACTTCGTTCGCAACAGGACTTGACTTAACCAGCCTGACAATCAGTTTTGCCGTTCCTTCGCGAGGACCGAAATAATATTTGTCGTCAGCTGACGAATAAGACAGATATCCCGTCGAATCGCGATAGCCGCCATAACCTTTCTCCGTTACAATATGGTATTTCGTTTCGTCCGTTTCCGTTTTCTGTAAATAGAAACGGTATTCTTTGATAGCGTCAGGCAGGAGGGTGCCTTCGCCTATCAAAGAAGGGGCGCCTAATAATAGAAGATTATTTGAAGCAGTGCGTTTTGCACGTACAAAGTTGGCCATGCTGTATTTCTTTCCGCTTGCATTTTGATAATAATAACCTTCTGTTGAAAACATGGTCGAATCATTTACATGAAGGAAATAACCCTGCATATTGAATCCGATGGTATCTATGGCGTCTTTTATGATATAAACAGACGTTCTGAAACGGTTACTTCCCGCTCCTCGCGCCGTATCCAGCCATAAACAGAAATCGTTGGGGAGATAAGAACCCGCTTTCAGGACAGATTCGCCTTCTCTGCTGAATACCGCATAATCATTGAAATTCTTTGTCAGCATTTTTTCTTCGGACGTGAAGATTGTCGAGCGCACCTCATACCAGCCTTTTTGCAAGGCTCTCAAATATTGAAACTCGTCGTCGGGATATACGGGTATTTCGGTTTTTACGAACCGGAACAAACTTGATTTGCTGTTTTCCAACGAATGTAGACTCAACTCTTTCGAAACGGAATCTACGATAAACTTACGATCGGGTGGAGCGTTGTTGTTGGCTATAACCAATGAATAACCGCCTTTCATTTCACCCTCCTTGAATATAAAACGTCCTTCATTTCCTCTTTGAGACGTCATTTCCAAAGGAGAATTGACTGCGAGATACAACATTGTGTCTTGCTGGGAACGCAATTTGTATATATGCCTCTGTAAAGCAGCTATACCGGCCGGAGCAGCGGTTGCATATTCCGTTCTATCATATTCAATAAAATATCTTGCCGTATCGCCCGGCGCCAAGAGGGTAACCGTTACGCCGGCGCCAAGGATGCGTCCCTCCAGCGAATCGGTCAAAACATACTGCAAATAAAAGCACGAATCTTGCTTCAAATCCGTTGCCGGAAAATATTTGTATCCCAACAGGGAATCACTCGCATCAAGAGAACCGTAATGTATCGCCTGGACTTCAACCGTATCGCCTCCGCATACAAAAACATCGGGAATCGTATCGCCCGTATCATTTATAACAAATTTGAATGTATCGGTTACGGACGACGCTACATTTCTGTTTATCAAACTGTTTGTATTCAATTTGTTTACGACGAACTGACCGTCCGGAAGATGGGCATAGACGGAATCGATATATATCGGCGTCGTTCCCACATTTGCCATTGCCACATATTTTCCGATTGCCTCGCCAGACAATTTTTTCACTTTATAAATCTGAGTGCTATCGAACGGATCAACAACCGGCGGAAATTCATCTTCCAACGCAAATGTAATGACTTTTACCGCCACAGTATCGCTGACAAGCATAACTGTCGAATCTTTCAATCCAAGATAATAGTCTTGATGGGTTGACGTATCGCGAACCATGAACTTTCCTATCCCATTGTCTTCCAAAAAGAACGGTATTAACCAGGATTTTAGATCCCCCGTACCCGAAAGCACGGCTACGGTATCATTCTCAGGAACATCGAACGACAGCAGATTGTCGCCTGACTTGTTATATATCCGGTAATAAGTCGTATCGCCGACAATTGTATCGGTCACGAATTTCCATGCCGAATAAAAACTCTTTGCCGAATCGACGACCACGCTGTCCATATTCACTATGCTGTCCAGCGCCAAATAACCCAACGACTCACTCAAAGGTATTCCCAGCGTATCCATCTTTATACGGTAGTATTTGCTTTCATCGGGTCGGATGCTTGCGCGTTCGATTTGAAACCTTATCTTGGGATAACGGCTTGCAACCCTCCTGTCCAGCAGCAGTACCTCTCCTTCTCCTGTAAGCGTAAGAAAGAATGAATTTGTAATTACATATTGCTCGCCCTTGTCATCAATATACTCCTGATACGAAGAGACCAGCGAATCTTTCCCCGAACTTTCGTTGAGAAACAACTGTTCCCAGCAGAACAGATTGCCGTTTTTGTCGATATGTGCAACCGTATCATAACGCGACACGGGCGCTTTAAACTTCAACGTATCCTGCGTTTTATAATTAATAATCCAATAATGATCGGGGACGGGTGTATTGTCTGCGGTATGATATGTGACAAATCGCCAAAAAGCGTGTTCGCCTTTTGCGTTGTCCACTGTAAGTTTGTAATCATACACCGAATCGATTCGAAGGTAACCTACATCTATTCCCAAAGTATCGATTTTCATACAATAATACAGGCTATCCACCGCTTTCCTTGCCGATGCGACAACATTGACGGCTAATAGCGACGCCAATAGGCATATATATAAAAAAGTAATCTTTTTTTCCATAAGTATATTTTTTTTGATTTCTTTTGTAATAATTCGCAAATATACAAAATTATATAAATATAAAGCAACTTTTTTATGTTAAAAATTGCTTTATAGCAATAAAAAAAGCGGCATGTACCCTCTGTCTCCTTCGCGTGTCCGTCATTGCAGACGAGTACCCTGTCACTAACCACTAACCGTTAAATTTTAAATCTTAAATCTTAAATCTTAAATCATTAATTCCTGGCTTGCTCCACCCTTCGGGTTTGCAATGACGGGGAAGGAGACGCGGTTCGCGCTTCCGCGCGAAGACGCGAAAAAGGGGCGAACCTCACGGCTTGCCCCTTCTTTCTCATATACTTTTTAAAAATTTATATACTGACTTTCTGAGACGGGACGCCACAGCGTTTCCCGGTCTCCATGTTTCTCTACAATCGAATTTTGTAGCTCTTTCCTTCCAGGCGGACGATGTAGATGCCGGCGGGGAGGGTGGTTATTGCGATGCTCTCGCCTGCCGGGATAGACAGCGTCTTTACCAATACGCCTGTCAGGGCATATATCTGTACCTGGCCGGCATTGGAGGCGGCAATGTGGAGGCTCTTGCCCGACGACCATACGCGACTCGACAGTATGACTTCGTTCAGGGTACCGATGCCCGAAAGGTCGTCGGTCGATACGGTTATCCCGACCTTGATGTCCTGACGGATGTCGTAGATGACGACCGAATAACTGCCGTCGCT
>JAITJX010000075.1 GCA_031278765.1 Tannerella sp.
TGGATGTCAGATAATTGGAGATCATGAAAAATCTGTAGTCCCCCATAAGTGAAGTGTATACAGTGTATATTCCTGATTGAAAGTTGGTTACGTGAATATCCGTGCCAAGTTGGGTTAACTTTCAATTATTCGATAACTCAATTTATGGACGAGTATAGTATAATTGTTTTCGTGGTTGATTTTAGTGAATACGATAATTTGCGTATAGGGGATGCTTTTGCTTTTTTGTTACCTCTTTATGATTCTCCGATTTTATTTATCCCTTTCTGAATTGCTGGCTGTGTCGATCTTTTGACGTATCCTCAAAATATTAACGTATATTTGTATCCTCAAAATGTAAAATTATACGTCGATATGAATCATACGGAATTAAATATCAAGAATGCAGGCGAGAGGAAAGGTTGTTATGCCGCTTCCTCCGTGAGGGGCGCGATGTTTCATTCAATGCCGGTACAGTTTATTTTCACTGTTCTTCTGATGCTGTCTTCTTTTGCGTCGGCACAGTACAGAGAGGCAACGCCGGATGAGAAAAACGAAATCATCAACAGGATTACCCTGTCGGCTGCCGAAATGAAAACCATGGAATGTGATTTCGTGCAGACCAAAGAACTGTCTTTCATGAACGATAATGTCGTTTCGGAAGGAAGAATGTTTTATAAACAAACCGACAAGATACGCTGGGAATACGTCAAACCGTACAGGTACGTGTTTTCGATGGACGGAAAGAACGTGCACATGTCGTCGGGCGACAAAAGGAATAAAATACCCATCAAGGCAAACCGGATTTTCAGCGAAATAAGCAACATTATGATTGGCGGCGTCAGCGGTTCCGGACTGATTAATTCGAAAGACTTCACAGCAATGTTCATGATCGGCGCAAGCGATTATAAAATTATTTTAACGCCTCTGAAAAAAGAGGTCAAAGACATGTTTACTTCGATTCAACTGTATGTAAACAAGTCGAAGAGTCGCATAAAAACGGTTGTTATGACCGAAAAAAGCGGCGATAAAACAACCGTCAGCCTGAACAATGTCCGAATAAATACTTCGATAAGCGATGAAATATTTAATAAATAGTTTAATGAGCCTGTTAATGGCTGGCTGTATATCCATTTCCGGCGTAAAACGTGCAGATAACGCGATTCCGAGCGATTTGCCTGTTTGGGACGACAATCTGGAAACGGATACGGCAAAAATTACCTTACGGATAGATATTCAAATAAAAGACAACAGTTTTTCCGGACTTTGCATCCTCAAACGTATTGACAATATCCTTAAGGGAACCGTTATCAACGAATTTGGAGCAAAGGCGTTTGATTTTGCGGTAAACGCCGAAAACTGCCGCCTGCTCGACGTCAATCGAATGCTTGGTAAGAAATATATTAAAAAGACCATCGAAAAAGACCTTTATTTTCTTTTTGAAACAGACGACCGCAGGGCGCCTTTCTACAAAGAAGAAGAACGGTTTGAACAGAATAATATACTGGTAGTAAACTATAAGAAGAAACAAATTGAGAAAGAACCGAGTGGAACAGTAACTTTGACAAACTTAAAATACGGCGTCAAATATAAGTTTCGCAGAATTATTGAAATAGATCGCAATAAAATAATACTGTAAATATGCTTAAAGATAAATTGTATATAATAAAGGAAAAACAGGAAACGGAGAGCGATTGCGTCTGGCGTTTGACGCTTAATGCTTCGCATCCGGTTTATGAAGCGCATTTTGCCGGCAATCCGGTTACTCCCGGTGCCTGTATTGTTCAAATAATAAAAGAACTGGCAGAGGATTTTCTAAACCGTACTCTTCACATTAATGCCGTCAAAAACACAAAATTCCTCAATGTCGTCCATCCGAAGACGAATAATGAAATAATGGTCAGAATAAACCTGCAAACAGTTGAGAAAAATATTCTTTCGCTCTCCTCCACAATCTTCGACAAAGAAACGGTTTTTGCCAAGTGCATTTTGACAGTTCGGTAGTCCCCTGCCATATATATATAATTCATATATAATTCACCGCGTCGGATTAGAAGCGATGCTCACAATACGCACTGTCTCCAACAGTCCGGCGTCCTGCAATTTTTTGGAAGCATTCCAATTGTTATGCAATGGTTTCACAATACGTTCTTCTTTTGGCAGCAACGATTCGCCGATAAAGCGGTTAGCCCATGTATTGACAACCTCTATTTCGACGGTATTTTCGCCCGCCTTTATTGCATCGGTGATATCCACGCGATAGGGATACGTCCATGCGCCGCCGGAATATCGACCGTTGATTTTCACCTTGGCCATCACTCCGACTTTGCCGAGGTCGATATAAATGCCGCCCTCTGGTTTGGACTCGATGCTGAAACTGTTGTTATAGACGGCGGTTCCGGAGTAATAGCGGATACGTTCGTCTTCGTTCAGCGACCACGATTGCAGTTTGTCGAAAACGACCGTCCCTGATGGTCCGCGTTTTACTTTGTCTGATTCGAACGTCGCCGTCCACGGGGCAGTGATTTCGAGGATAGTTTTTGCTTGGGGGAAGTTGTCTTTCAGTTCTGATGATTCCGGTGCGCCTATTCCCGAAAAGACGATGAACACGCTTTCGCGAGGCTCTAACTGCAGGGGAACGACCGTAGAAGATTCTTTCGGTTCAAATGCGGGCAGGATACGACGTTTGCCGTTTACGGGATTCCAGAGTTCGGGCTGTTTTCCGGCAACGCGAAATTCGGGCGACACCTGTATCGTATTATCGCTTTGGTTGGAGATGAAATAGATTTCCCTGCCGGGCGCTGTGCGGTGAGCGTAAACCACATTGGCGTCTGTTTTCACATCGGGAGCAATGTTGAGAACGGCAAGCGCTTCTTCGATCGTCATGCCCGAAAGAATCGTTCCCTTACCGTAAGAGCGTTGTTTAGCGGATTTGTCGCCCCACATCTTATCTGCAAGAGCGGAAAGTTCCTTGTCGGAATCGGGGTAGTTTTGATAACTCGGCGAACGTTGCGGCGCTTCTCCAAGCACGGTTGCTCCTTCGGCAACAAGACGTTCGATACCTTTCAACAATTCGGGACGCATGGTCTTGAACGGCGGCAACACAAGAAGAGGGTACGAAATTCCATGCGGCAAAATAATCCGTCCGTCCTTCACCGACATAGAGTTGAGTATAATATCGGCATTGACATAATCGAAATGATAGCCTTTCGGCAATGCCGGAACTTCGACGCTGTCTTTTCCTGTTCCGGGTTTCAGTCCGAAGGGACCGGTATTTACCGGCACATCTTCGCCGATGAAGTAAGCTACGTCAGATACCGGAAGCCCCTCTTCGAGCATGACGCCGCAACGTTTGAGGTAATCGGTAAACAGGTCGATATGCGGAAACCATGTGTTTTTACGGTTGAATTCCACGCCGTACCACGATTCCACGCCCGGCTCCCTGTCTTCGTAGGCCTGCTCGATATACACGTGCAATACGCACCTTGTCATACCTGAGGCAAAAGCGTCGTCGCCTTCCTGTTTGAGCGAGTAGGGATAATGGTTGTATCCTGCTCCGCTGGTGAAAGCTTCGGCAAAGATGCACGGTTTGTTATAGACGTGCGCGCATGATGCGGCAATGTCGATATAACGCATGTTGCGGTTCCCTGGCCAGAACTCGCCGCCCACGCGGTCGGTATATTTACCGTAGAGCAAAGGTTCGGCAGGGAATCCCCAGTCGCCATAATTTTCTATCCACGAATAAAGACCGTGCCGGTGAAAGACATTATTGAAATGCCGTATGCTGTTGCTCACCATCTCGGAAGCCAGTTGCCTGACGTCCCACAAAAAACGTTCGGATTCTTCAGACGAGCCGACAAGATGACCGGTCAGCGCCGGCAGGAATGGCACGGGGTCATAACCGTAACACGCCTTGATGCTGTCGATAAAACCGTCGGTAAAATCCTGTCCGCCCTTTTCCCAACTGTCCATGACAACGACGCTGAACGTCTTGCGGTCTTCGGCGGGAATACGGCGCAACACTTCGCCGATGAAACTGTCGAAATGATGCCGAATGAAAGCGGGATTCAGTTTGTCCATCTCATACCCTTCGCCTTCGGGCGAGGCCGGAGCAACAAGGGTGCCGTTGGGCATCATCCCCATACGCAGCACGAGCCAGTTTTCCTGGGGTGCATCCCACAGGAGCGTACCGTCGGGCTGCATCCTGTCGGAGATGTCGATAACCTTTGCGGGGACGAGGGCCGTTTCGCTGTCATTGGCGGCAGGCACGTCGAGCGCCGAAGTCCATTTGTACTCCGTCCACGGAGGATTGGAAGCCTGATACATTACGGCAAGCGTCTTTTCGGGATATTTGTCGAGAACGGCGGTAGGCGAAAGAATGATTTTACCGACAGCGACGTTACTACCCGTACGTTTGAAAACGATACGGTATTCGTCCGACGTCGTCCTGTCGAATCCTGCCACGACAGGCGCAAAAGGCGTAAATCCGATAAATGAGTTGACCGTAGACTTGAGCGGATATGCAGCAACGGCGACAAACATTCCGTTCACTTTTGCCTGTAACTCTCCCTCGCCGTTACACTCGCTTGCAGGATAGATTGCAAGCGAACGGGCGTCGTACGGTTTTGGAAGCTTAATGGTGATGGACGCTTCTTCGCTCCGCGGCACGACATATTTCGCGAGCAATGCCGGCAACATATCGCGTGAAGGCCTGTTTACCGGAAGGCTTCCCGGCGAGCACATGTTGGTTGTGGTCACTTTTGCGCCCGGGACGTCAAATAGATTCAGCCGGTAATCGTCCGGCACGGGGATTGCCAGCGTTCGCACGTCCTGAAACGCATCGTTCCCGTCCTCGACGTCGACATACGTGTTGCTCCACGCTTTATAGTGAGACAGATGCGCCGGCAGGGGCAATTTGACGTTCACTTTCCGGCCGCCCGCGACCAGCGTTTCCGAAGATGCGAGATGCCGCATCGACTGTTCGGTGGAAATCCACGGCCCGCCGGACTGGCTCCAGCCCGGACAGTTGAACATGCCCACTTCGATGCCCAGTTCGCCGGCGGTTTTCATGGCGGCATGCAACACTTCCCACCATTCGTCGGACAGGAGTTTCACCTCGCCGTACGAGGTCGGCTGGTCGCCGATATTTCCGATAAATACGGAATTGATGCCTGCCCGTTTCATCGCCTGCAAATCTTTGACGACGCCTTCTTTCGAGATATTGTCATTAATCCAGTACCAATACACGCCCGTAGTCAGTGTATTGGGCGGCGACGCAAAATTGTCCGCCAACTTGTCTTTACATCCCACAGCCAACAGTATGACAACAACTGTCAGAACGGATGTGTTTAAAAATCTGCGTTTCATCTTAAAATAATTGCTAAATTAGAGACTGTAAAATTAATTATTATTGATCCTTTATGTTTTGCTTCAATATAGCGTATACCCCGTCAAGCGGGAGAGAGGTCAAATCGGCAATCTCGGATGCCGACATTCCTTTGATGGCGCATCTGACGGCTATTTCGGCTTTTC
>JAITJX010000088.1 GCA_031278765.1 Tannerella sp.
ACTTCCTGCGCCCCGAGCGAAGGCGACAACGTAATGACCTGCACCTGATTGTTTGTAATATCGGGTGTTGAGTCGAAAGGTAATTGTGAGAGCGAATAACCGCCCCAAATAATAAGGGCTGTCGTCAGTACACAGATTACCAATTTATTTTTTATTGAAAACCTGATTATCTTTTGAAACATAATGATTTA
Organism: Tannerella sp.; assembly: GCA_031278765.1. Taxonomy (GTDB): domain Bacteria; phylum Bacteroidota; class Bacteroidia; order Bacteroidales; family Tannerellaceae; genus Tannerella. The sequence goes on from JAITJX010000088.1 coordinate 192, forward strand.
ATTTTTAAATATAACATAAGCCGCCTGGATCTGTTCCGAAGAACATGCCTGGCGAAACGCAGCAGGTGCGTCTCCGGTGATTGCGCTTGTCGAAATCACCGTAATAAGTGCGTTATATTTTAAAATCGCGGGGGCTGCCAGATGCGTTCCGGCAAAAGGAAAGAATAAACTGGCGGAAAGAAGTGATGATAGCAGGTTGAAAATCTCTGTTCGGGCAGATACTCATAAAGCGGCAACGCGACTGCAAACCCGCCACAGGCATTGCAGATGCAGAACGGCGAACACGCATCGTCGGAACAATCTGCATGGGAATCGTTGCCTGCAGTTTGCTGTTCCGTCTCGTATTCGTGGCTATCCGTCTCAATATTGTCAAAGCAACAAGGCATTGCCGAAATGACCGAGATATAGATACATAATATGGTTGCCAAAAATTTCATCCTGTTTGTTATTACCGTCATTTAACGCTGCAAAGATAATAATAAAATTTGTGCAACTAAGTTGCAAACTTGTTACATTTTCCGCAATATCCTTTGATGACAAGATTTATGCTCTCGATTTCAGCATTTTGCAATAATTCAAATTTGGGAACAGGGATGTTTTCTATACAAAATGCCTGTTTGCAGTAGTTGCAATAAAAATGCGCATGCAAATCGTCCAAGCTACAATCGCAGTCATTACTGCATACGGAGTATTTCATGGAACCCGACCCGTCTGCAAAACTGTGTATCAGTTTACTGTTGTGAAACAAGTGCAAGGTGCGCGAAATTGTCGATTTGTCAACGCTTATCAAATCGTTTACCAAATCGTTCATACTGAATGCTCTGTCAAATCCGAGCATAGCCCTCAATATCAAAATACGAACGGAAGTAGGCTTTATACCTCGCTCTTCCAACATTTTTGTAAAAATATCATTCATTGTTCCGAATAAATAATAAACAGGAGAGAAAAAATCTCTTGCTTTTTTTTAACGTATTTTTCTGAAATATATTATACAAAAACGGACGAAAATGGAGTTGTAAAAAAGTATACTGTTGTATTCATAATCATAACAATATGTTAAATCTAAAATTTGTATTTTTTGATACATCCTCTCTCAACGTCCACACAATAATATTCCCAAGTTTCCTGATTCGAAAAATAGAATGTGTATTAACCTATCGTTTTAGACGGGCAAGTTCAGCATGTAAAGCTTCTTTTTCGGCACGTTCACGAGCAAGAGCAGTACCTTTTTCTTTGAGAGCTTTGTCTTTTTCTTCGATGGCTTTGTCTTTTTCTTTGAGAGCAGTGTCTTTTTCTTCGATGACTTTATCCTTTTGCGCTATAATTCGTTCTTTGTCTTGAAGTTCTTTCAGGATGTCATCTTCTATTTCCATTTCTATCTGTATTTTTTTACTCTCGCCTGCTTTGCGAAGACGACGAATAATATCTCGATACTCATCCGGAAAATCATCTTCATCTACATCTAATATATGCTTATTATCGGTGCGATTTTTTTGGTCGAAAATACTCAATAATTTCTCAAGGTCATTGCGACGGCGCTGTTTAAGTTGCTCTATCTGTACAATCCAAGAACGGTGATGCAGGCTTTGAATAAATTCGCTCGTCGCATTCAAATTTGCTTTCGTAGTTGCGTCTTTTACATTATAATCCACCTGAATAACTGGATGACCCGGAATACAGATGTCATGACCTAACAGGAAAATACAGTATATCTGACGCGCTTTTTCGTTATCTTCACTGTTGTAAGTATTGTTCTCATCCTCATAATGACGTCCTATGTAACGCCGGAAGCGCATGATATCCGTGGAAAGTTTTGCTTTCTGCAATTCGATGATTACGATTTTGTAACCGCCATCGGGAAGAGATATTTTTGCGCAAAAATCAAAACGGCATACCGTCAAATGATACTCTTCTTTTTCTTCTGCCTGTTTTTTCTTCTTTTGCGAAATCGGAACAACATATTCCTGTGCCGAAAAATCAAGTTCCAGCACTTCTTCCTCGATTATCGCCGAAAGAAAAGCCTTCGCTACTCTTTTGTCTTCCATCATGAATTTGAAGACTACATCATATATTGGGTTTGCTATATGCATATTCGTCGTATTTTTGTTATCGACTGCAAAGATAACACATTTTTTATAAACATATAAACCAAATTTTATTCGAACATCCTTTCATCCATAACAAATGTCAAATCGGAGTCCGGGTGCAGAGTATGCGTATTATTATGTGATCCGGTCTTAAGTCAGCCGACTGTTTGATAATCGTTTGCTCTGAAGTCATGATTTGAAAATATCTTTGAAATTTTTACCTTTGTAATGATTTTTGGCTCTTGATTCTTAAAGAAGAAATGAAAAAAATAGGTTTATTATCGGATACTCACGGCTATTGGGATGCAAGATACGGGACATATTTCGGTTCCTGCGATGAAATCTGGCATGCTGGCGATATCGGATCTGTTGAGGTTGCAACCGCCCTGTCGGCTATCAAACCGTTGCGGGCTGTTTACGGAAATATTGACGGCGTTCTCCTTCGACGGATGTTTTCCGGGACGTTGCATTTCGAAATAGAGGGAGTAAACGTAATGATGACCCACATAGGAGGTTATCCGGGTCGATACGAGCCGTCGATACGTCGGGAATTGTATGAAACAAAGCCTCGACTTTTCGTGGCAGGTCATTCGCATATATTGAAAGTGATTTATGACAGGGCGCTCGAATGTCTGCATGTCAATCCGGGCGCTGCCGGCAAATATGGCTTCCATGTCGTTCGAACGCTTGTTCGCTTCGTCATCGACGGCTGCGATATCAGGGATTTGGAGGTTATTGAATTAACTGATAATTGAGAGCGGGGGCATTATTTCTTTTTCATTTTTTCCCTTATTATTTCAAAAATCGCCGGAAATATGGATACGATAACGATTGCTATCACAAGGAGGCTGAGATGGTTTTGTATCCATGATATATTTCCGACAAAATAGCCCAGGAGCATGAAAATCGAAACCCAAAGCACACCGCCAATGATGTTGTAGGAAATGAAGCGTTGATACGACATGCGTCCCATTCCTGCGACAAAGGGTGCAAAAGTCCTGACGATCGGCACGAATCTTGCCAGTATTATTGTCTTTCCGCCGTGTTTTTCGTAAAAATGGTGCGTTTTTTCCAGGTAGGTGCGTTTAAATATTTTGGAGTCGGGATTGCTGAACAGTTTTTCTCCGAAGAATTTACCAATTTCGAAATTTACGCTATCTCCAAGCACGGCTGCAAAAGTTACAATCAGGATCAACAGCAAAATATTCAGATCGTTGGAAGGAAGCGCCGTCAGGGCTCCTGCGACAAACAGCAGCGAATCGCCGGGCAAGAATGGCGTTACGACAAGTCCTGTTTCGCAAAAAATTATCAGAAACAGGATGGCATAGACCCACGTACCGTAATTACTTACAAGTAACGCCAGATGCTGATCGACGTGCAGCACAAAATCTATTAAAAAGCGAATTAATTCCATAAAATTAAAGATTTCCGAACAAAAATTCCGACATTCTCGTATAAAGATGCATTCGTGTATTCCCGCCGTAAATGCTATGGTTGCGATCTTTGTATATTTGCATCTCAAACTGTTTGCCGGCCTGTACCAATGCTTCCGAGTAATCGGCGGTTTGTTTGAAATGCACGTTATCGTCGGCCGTTCCGTGAATGAGCAGCAGCTTGCCCTGTAAATCTTCGGCAAGGAGGAGGGGGGACGTCTCATCATAGCCTTTTTTGTTTTCTTGGGGGGTGCGCATGTAACGTTCGGTATAAATGCTGTCGTAATAACGCCAGTCTGTTACCGGCGCTACGGCGATTCCGGCTTTGAAAACCCCTTTTCCAACGCTTAATGCCATTAAAGTGTTATATCCTCCGAAACTCCATCCCCATATTGCAATCCGTCCGGCATCGACGTACGGAAGTTTTCCGAGCGCTACGGCTGCGGCCGCCTGGTCTTGCGATTCGAGGTATCCCATTTGCATGTATGTGCATTTGCGGAAGGCTTCGCCGCGTGCGCCTGTGCCACGTCCGTCCACCGATACGCACAGGTAGCCCCGGGCGGAAAGATATTGCTCCCAGCCGATTTCAAATTTGTCTAATACTTGTTGAGAATTGGGGCCGCTGTATTGAAACATGACGAGCGGATATTTCAGCGAAGCGTCGAAGTTTGCAGGTTTCAGTATCCATGCGTTTAATTCTTCGCCCGAAGCGGTAGTTATTGTTATAAACTCCTTTTGCGGGAATCCGTATCCGTTTAGTTTTTCTTTCAGCCGGGCATTGTCTTGAATCGTACGCAGGAGTTTTCCCGTTTTTGTTTCGTGAACAGTTATCAGGGGGGGAGTTTTTGTATTGCTGGACGTGTTTACATAATAGGCATAACTGTTGCTAAACTGTGCACTGTTTGTTCCTTCCTGCACGGAAATTTTTGTTTTCCTGCCTTTTGTGTCGATGGAATAGATGGAGCGTCGAAGCGGGCTTTCTTCTGCCGATTCGTAATAAATCGTTCCGCTTGTTTCGTCTTTTCCAATCAAGCGGGTAACGTCCCAGTTTCCGCTTGTAACCTGACGTTGTTCAACGCCGGTGGGCGAATATTGATATATGTGCGCATAGCCATCTTTTTCGCTGATATACAGGAATCCGCTCGGCGAAAAACGTATTGCTTTCATGAAATCGGCGTCTATGTATGCCTTGTTTTCGTCTTTCAGGATAAGTTTGAACAGTCCGCTCTTGGGACTGGCATGATAGAGGTTGAATATGTTTTGCCGGCGATTGAGCGTCATGACTGCCAGTTGCGAGTCGGACGTAAATCTGATGTAAGGAATATAACCGTCTTCGTCAACGGGCGTTTTCAGCGTTTTGACGTCTTTTGTTTCAATACTGTAGGAGTGAAGCGTTACCAGCGAATTTTTTTCTCCTGCTTTCGGATATTTAAACTTTTCCGCTTCGGGATAATAGCCGTCGCCGTAGACGGTCATTTCATATTCTGGCACCTGCGATTCGTCAAAACGGACGTAACAGAGGTATTCGTTGTCCGGCGACCAGGCCATCAGACTGGTTACCGCAAATTCTTCTTCATATACCCAGTCGGTCGCGCCGTTGATGATTTTGTTTTTTTCTCCGTCTTTTGTCACCTGTGTTTCGGTATCGTAATCGAATTTCTTTATCCAGATATTGTTGTCTTCTACGTAGGCGCACATGCGTCCGTCCGGCGAGAAGGTCGGGAGCATGACTTTATTACCCGATTCATTGATCTGTTTTACCATGCGGCGACGGACGTCAAAGTCATATACCACTGATTTGTATGAATGTCGGTATATGCGTTCCGTTTCCCGCCACACGATAATATGATTGCCGGACGAACTGATGTTGTATCCTTCGAAATTGTCGAACGTACATTCGCGCGCGTTATTTGTGTTGAACAGCGTATCAACCGTCTGTCCTGTCTTGTATGAATATTTCAGGATCATGTTCCTGTCTTTATTCATTGCCGTATAATGTTCTCCGTCGGGCATTGAGCGCATTTCACCGCCACTGCCCGATGGTATAAATTCGCCGTTTATGACGTTGGCAAGAGTAATTTTTTTGCCGCCATTCTGGGCAGGAATGCTGATTGACAGCATAAGCAGATAGAAAAATAATACATATTTTGTCATCATTGTATGAATTTTAATGAGGTACAAAAGTAATGAAAAAAAATTGATTTCCCCTTCATGACCGGAAAATGTCTCAAGGCAGATGCACCTTGACCGTATGGATTTTCACGGGATACGTCGACGTACAACCTTTCTGATTTTGTGGGAGAATATATACACAGTAATCTTTTGTTTTTGTTGCATCCTTGACGATGCCCGACATCACACCTTGACGGATTAAGAAATGTTTGCGCTGCACCGAACTTTATTTTTTGCAGATTAAAAAATAACTGTTTACATTTGTGCTTTAAAGAAAAGTAGAAATTTAAATGTAATCAGAAAATAATGAAGAAATTAATATCCATGCAAGTTTTGCAGACTTGTTTTTCTTACAGAAGCGCAGCGGTAGCAGACAGTCATATATCCGCCTCGAAGCCGGTGAAAGAGCGTATCCTTATGGCGATGGTTTTGTTATTGTGGGGAATGTGCTGTTTCGGCAAGCCGCCGGTATCCCTTATTCCTGAACCGGCGAAGGTCGAATGGTTGTCGGGACAGTTCGTACTCTCGGCGGCCACAAAAATCAGCGCCCGGGGCGAAGACGCTGTTAAAAATGCAGCCTTGTTCAACAGTTTCCTGCAGTCGCGCTATGGCTTTTCCCTGAAAAACCATAACGGCAACAGCGGCATACGGTTTATTGTCGATACGCAAATGCCTCCGGAAAGTTATCATCTTACCATAGAAGGTGAAAAAATCATACTCAAAGGGAATGGCGCAGGCCTGTTTTACGGCGTGCAAACCCTCCGGCAGTTGCTTTCCGACGGGCAGACGCCGACGTTTCCCTGCCTGAAAATCGAAGACCGCCCCAGATTTGCATACCGAGGCTTCATGCTGGATGTCGGACGGTATTTCTTTTCGACAGATTACCTCAAACGTTATCTCGACATGATGGCACACTACAAAATGAACGTTTTCCACTGGCATCTGACCGAAGACGGCGGCTGGCGCATTGAAATCAAAAAATATCCCAATCTTACCCGCAAAGCCGCATGGCGCAGCAGTACGCAAATCACTTACGACGGCGCCTCAAACCGTATTCCACATGGCGGCTACTATACGCAGGAGCAGGTAAAAGAACTGATACGCTATGCTACGGAACGCCACATCGCCATCATACCGGAGATAGAAATGCCAGGACATACGCTGGCGGCGCTTTCCGTATTTCCCGAACTGTCGTGCACCGGCGGACCCTTTGCCGTTCCCCTGCTTTGGGAAAACGGAACGTGGAAACTCGAAGACGACATCTTCTGCGCCGGCAACGACAATACGTTCACTTTCCTGGAGAACGTTCTGACGGAAATCATCGACCTGTTTCCCAGTCCCTACATTCATATCGGCGGCGACGAAGCGCCCAAGTCCAAATGGAAAGTCTGTCCCAAATGCCAGGCGCGAATCAAAGCCGAAGGACTGAAAAACGAGGATGAATTGCAGAGCTACTTTGTTCGGCGAATAGAGAAATTTATCCGCAGCAAAGGCCGACAACTCGTCGGATGGGATGAAATATTGCAGGGAGGACTGGCGCCAAACGCCATTGTAATGAGCTGGCGAGGGGAAGAAGGAGGCATCGAAGCCGCAAAGAAAGGACACCATGCTATAATGGCGCCGCACCAGTACATGTATTTGGATTATTACCAGTCAACAGACCGCCCCAATGAACCGGCTGCTCTGGGCGGATTCCTGCCTTTGGAGATGGTATATCATTATGAACCTTATACTCCGAAACTCACGTCGAAAGAACATTCTTTCATCATCGGGGTGCAAACCTGTATATGGATGGAGTTTATCCATTCGGAAGCCCATCTGGAGTACATGACCTTTCCTCGCGCTATGGCTGTAGCCGAAGTAGCATGGTCGCCGGCCGAAAAGAAAAACTATCCCTTTTTCCTCGAACGGCTGCCGACGCATCTTGCCATGCTGGACAAAACCGGATGGCTGTTCCGCATCCCCGAACCGACAGGATGGGAACAGATGCGGGCAGACAACGGCAATGTCGTCCTTGCATGGCAACCGCCGGTGGACGGGGCACAGATTTTCTTCACTACCGACGGCGCCGATCCGTCGGCTTACGGTAAAGAATACAGGGAAACCGTCGCCGTACCGCTTCCCGAAGACGGACTGGTCGTAAAATGCGTGGTAGTATTACCCTCCGGCAGAAGTAGCGGGATATACGTGAAGAAAACAGGGGAAGCAAGCGAATAGACGTTATGAGGAGAATGAATGTCGGTGAATATTTTAAAATAAGATATTTTGTAATTCTGTTAATTGTTTATCTTTTTTTATTGCCCTGCAAACTCTTTGATGTTCCTTTCTCGACCGTCGTAACCGACCGTAACGGAGAACTTTTGGGCGCAAGAATAGCCGACGACGGACAATGGCGTTTCCCGCCGAACGATATTGTTTCGGAAAAATTCGAACAATGCCTGATTGCATTTGAAGACCGCTATTTTTATTATCATTTCGGCATTAATCCTTTAGCCGTTCTCAGGGCTTTAAAGCAGAACATTAAAGCAAAACGCGCTGTGAGCGGAGGGAGCACGCTGACAATGCAGCTCATGCGTATTTCGAGAGGCGGAAGGCGCACGGTGAGCGAAAAGTTGATAGAAATGATTCTCGCCATCCGCGTAGAATGTCGGTATTCCAAGAAGGAAATTTTGACTATGTACGCCTCTAATGCACCTTTCGGGGGAAATGTCGTTGGGATTGAAGCGGCTTCGTGGCGATATTTCGGTCATCCGGCCGACGATTTGTCATGGGCGGAGGCGGCAGTCCTGGCTGTTCTCCCCAATGCGCCTGCCATGATTCATATTGCTAAAAACCGTCCTTTATTGCTCGAAAAACGCAACAAACTGTTAAAATATCTGTATGAGAAAGGTAAAATGGACAAGACTGACTACCATCTTGCCGTCAGCGAAGAACTTCCGGCAGAGCCTTTGCCGCTGCCCCATATCGCGTCTCATCTCGTTACGGGTTATTACCTGAAAAACAGGGGACAAAAGACAGTTTCATCTATCGATAAAAATCTGCAAATCTCCGTCGAAAACATACTTGAACGCCGACATTCGGATTTCCTCAGAAGAGATATACGCAATATTGCCGCTTTGGTTATTGATATTCGGACAAATGAAGTTCTTGCATATTGCGGAAACATTAAACCAGGGAAGAATAAACAGGGCGATCAGGTCGATATTATCAGGTCGCCAAGAAGTACGGGCAGCATCCTGAAACCGTTTCTCTATTACGCTGCTTTGGACGAGGGTTTAATTCTGCCCCATACGCTGCTTCCCGATATTCCTTTTAGTATTGACGGTTTTTCACCTCAAAATTTCAACATGCAATATGAAGGAGCTGTTCCGGCTTCGCAAGTCATTTCACGCTCGCTGAACGTACCTTCCGTTTTTCTTTTGAAGGAATATGGAGTCCCAAAATTCTACGATTTCCTCAAACGTGCAGGCATGACAACACTCCGGCGACCTGCCTCGAATTATGGACTTTCTCTCATTCTCGGCGGCGCTGAAGCAACGCTTTGGGATATGTCTTTCATGTACTCCGATATGGCAAGAGCTTTGCTCGGAGCGGATCAAATCGCAGAAAGCGCGCATAATATTCAACGCCAGAACATGAAGCGGGGCGGCTTCTTTAAGCCCGGCGCCGCATGGCTGGCATTTGACGCTATGAAGGAAGTGAACCGGCCTGAAGAAATAGATTGGCATTATATTCCTTCCATGAAGACTGTCGCATGGAAAACCGGCACAAGTTACGGCTTTCGCGACGCATGGGCAATTGGCGTTACAAGTCGTTTTGTGGTGGGCGTTTGGGCAGGGAACGCCAACGGCGAAGGAAAACCCGAACTCGTTGGCGCAAGAACTGCCGCACCCGTTATGTTTGATATTTTTAATATTCTTTCCTCTTCGGAATGGTTTCGGAAACCCGAAAATGAGTTTCTTGAGGTTGAAATTTGCAAAAAGTCCGGACGGCTGAAAGGGCGCTTCTGCGACGAGACGGATACCGTTTTATCACTCCCCGGAGGATTGAAAACAGAATCGTGCCCTTATCACACAATTATTAGCCTGACCGATGATGAGCGGTATCGCGTTTATGAAAACTGCGTTTCATACCATCAAAACATTATCAAAAAAAAATGGTTTGTATTGCCGCCCGTCTGGGAATGGTATTACAAACAGCATCACCCCGATTATAAAATGCTGCCTCCTTTTATGAAAGGTTGTGAAGACGACATGAAATCGCCGATGCAGTTTATTTATCCTCAAAGAAATGTTACCGTCAGAGTGCCGAAGCAATTAGACGGAAGCGAGGGTGAAATAACCTTCGAACTTGCCCACAGCAACAGCAATGCTACCGTTTTCTGGCATCTCAACGACGAATATGCAGGTACAACGCAGCATATTCACAAATTAACCCTGCTACCCGCCAAAGGAAAACACACTCTTACCGCAGTTGATAATGACGGTATGACCGTTTCGATAAGGATTACGGTTGAATGAGTTTTCTTTTTCCCTGCTCGGAGAATCCTTGCCGACACAATCGCCGATGAGAATCGCCGTCTGCCGAACGGTACGCACGGTGCATACAAACAAAAACAGGAGGAAAACTGTTTCGTTTTCCTCCTGTTCCTTTCAAACTGTCGGGGTGACTGGATTCGAACCAGCGACCACACGCCCCCCAGACGCGTACTCTAAACCGGGCTGAGCTACACCCCGAACGCTGTTTTGCGGTGCAAAGTTACATAATAATTCCGAATTTCAAAGCGCATGAAATAAAAAAACTGTTTTTTTTCTACGGAGGAAAAGGGAATAATAAACATCGGGTTATAAATTATTTTCTCTGTAAAAATCGAATGATTCAAATATTATTTCTTTACTGACTTCCTGATTAATATATATTTCGCCTATATTTCCGAGCAGTGTGAAATTGATTCGTCCCATTTCGTTTTTTTTGTCGTGTTTCATCAATTCGTAAAGTGTTTCATAATCTTTGCAGTCCAGGGCAACGGCAGGATAGTTATCCTTTATAAAATTTGTTACAAGTCGTAATACATTAATTGACAAATGCAGGATTTCGTATGAGATGTAAAGTTCGCATATCAAACCGGCTGCTATCGCTATTCCATGCAAGAGAGGATTTCTTCCTTTTTCAAACGACAGGCTTTCGATGGCATGACCGACTGTATGCCCCAGGTTAAGCGCTTTTCGGACGCCTTTTTCCATTGGGTCTTTTTGGACAATCTCTTCTTTTATTGATACCGAAGCAAGAACCAGATTGCTGATTATACCGACGTCAAACCCGGATAAATCACAGGCGAGAAGTTCGTTGAAATATTTTTTATTACTTATCAACCCGTGTTTTAGCATTTCCGAATAGCCCGAAAGAATATTTTCCCGGTCGAGCGTTTTCAGGAAATTACAGTCTATCATCACGCAATCGGGAGCATAGAAAGCCCCTATTTCATTTTTTAATCCGTTGAAATTGACGCCTGTCTTTCCACCTGTTGCAGCATCGACAGAAGCCATGAGGGTTGTAGGGATATTGATGTTATGCAATCCTCTTTTAAACGTTGCGCCGGCAAAGCCCGCAAGATCCGTAACCATACCGCCTCCAAGACTTATCAGCGCCGAATGGCGCGAAGCGCCTTCGTTTGAGAGCGCGTTCCAGACATGCGACACCTGTTCGATATTTTTATGCTCCTCTCCCGATTTTATATTTATTACTGTCGCCTTTCGCGACGACAATGTTTTTGAAATCAAGGGGAGGCACTGTTGATGCGTCCTGTCGTCCGTTACGGCAAAAAATTTGTCATAACTTTGCGATGCCAGGTAATTTTCCAATTCCTCGGCGATATTTTTTGTTATTACAACCATATTTTATATTCCCATGTCGTTAAGTATCCTGTTTATCGCTTCTTCCATTCCCGACGCATTTTTACCGCCTGCCATCGCAAAACAGGGCTGTCCCCCTCCCCCACCCTGTATGAACTTTGAACTCGCCCTGATCAGTTTTGACGCATCATGCCCTTCTTTTACGAGCGAATCGCTAAGCATGAGCGCCAAGCCGCATTTATCGCCGTTTTCTGTTCCGGCGATAAAACAGAATTTCTCACTCTCCGTTGTTTCTCCTTTTATTTGAAAGGCTATATCCTTAAACATATCAGGATTGCCAGGCCCTTTGTATACGAACAGTTTCACTCCGTTACGGTCTGTGGCGCGAGAGAGGATCTCTTTCTTCACCAAGGTTATTTTTTCTTTGATATAACCGGCAAGACGTTTTTTCAGCTCTGCGTTTTCTTCGATGGATTTACGGATTGTCACCGAAAGATCGGGCACATTGTTGAACATCACGCGGATTTCGCGAACGACATCCTGCATGTAATAAAACATTTTTTCGGCCTTATCGGCTGTTACGGCTTCTATACGGCGTATTCCAGCCGCAATGGAACTTTCGCTTACTATGTACATCGAGCCGATCATACCTGTTGCAGGAACATGCGTGCCGCCGCAAAATTCAACGGACGTGCCGAATTTGACTACGCGCACCTCTTCTCCGTATTTCTCTCCGAAAAGGGCTATCGCGCCCATCTCTTTGGCCTGCTTTAGCGGCACATTACGGTATTCTTCGAGCGTTATATTTGCGCGTATTTTTTTGTTTACCCGTTTTTCTATTTCCCTGATTTCTTCATTACCGACTTTTTGATAATGAGAAAAATCAAATCTTAACGATTCAGGAGATACAAAGGAACCTTTTTGTTCTACGTGAGGGCCGAGAACTTCACGCAACGCTTCATGCAATAAATGTGTAGCCGAGTGATTACATTCGGAGCTGATACGGGAATCAACATCTATTTTTGCCGTAAACGGAGATGTTATATTTTCCGGCAGTTTTCCGACGATATGCAGCGGTAAATTGTTTTCGCGTCTGGTTTCAATAATTTCCGTTTTGACGCCTTCGGCGGATATCAGCCAGCCGCGGTCGCCCGTCTGACCGCCCATTTCAGCATAAAACGGGCTTTTATCCAGTACTGTCTGATACAATTCCCTGTTTTTTTGCACCGTCTTGCGATAGCGGAGGATGCTGGATTCACATTCAAACATGTCATAACCGACAAAACGCGTTTCGCCTTCTTTCAATACAATCCAGTCGTCTGTTTCAACGGCAGACGCATTTCGGGCGCGTTCTTTCTGTTTTTGCATCCGGACGTCGAAGCCGCCCGTATCGACCTCCATTTCATGCTCATGCAAAATAAGCGCCGTTAAATCAAGAGGAAAACCGTATGTATCGTACAACTCAAACGCATCGTCGCCTTTGAGCGTCTTTTCGCCGGACGACTTCATCTCCGCAATCTTATTTTCCAGAAGGCGAATACCGGTTTCAAGCGTGCGAAGAAATGACTCTTCTTCTTCTTTCATTACCCTGACTGTGATTTCTCTTTGCTTTTCGAGTTCGGGGTAGGCGCTTCCCATTATGTCAATCAATACGGGCAACAGTTTATACATGAATGCCGATTTTTGATCAAGAAACGTATATCCGTACCGAACCGCACGGCGAAGTATACGACGAATCACATACCCTGCCCTGACATTCGACGGCAACTGACCGTCGGCTATCGAAAACGCTATCGTACGCACATGATCGGCTACTACCCTCATTGCAACATCTTTCTGTTTGTCCGCACCGTACTCAAATCCCGTCATCTTCGCAACAGACCGGATGAGAGGTTGAAAAATATCGGTATCATAATTCGACGTTTTGCCTTGCAGCGCCATACAAAGACGTTCAAAACCCATTCCCGTATCGATCACCTTTTCGGGAAGAGGCGCAAGAGAGCGATCCGCACGGCGATTGTACTGCATGAATACAAGATTCCAAATCTCAATCACATGCGGATTTCCCGTATTGACCAGCATTGCGCCTTCCCTCGACTCACGCTCGCTTTCCGGACGAATATCTATATGAATTTCCGAACACGGGCCGCAAGGGCCGCTGTCGCCCATTTCCCAGAAATTATCATGTTTATTACCGTCTATTATATGATTTTCGGGAAGATATTGCGCCCAGTAACCTGCCGTTTCGTCGTCCCGACAAAGATTTTCCGCCGCATCGCCTTCAAAAACGGTTACATACAACCGTTCCGCACGCAGACCAAGCGTCTTTGTTAAAAATTCCCACGACCATTCTATCGCCTCTTTCTTAAAATAGTCGCCAAACGACCAGTTTCCAAGCATCTCAAACATGGTATGATGATACGTATCGCGGCCTACCTCTTCCAAATCATTGTGTTTCCCGCTAACGCGCAAACACTTTTGATAATCGGCTATACGGGAATACTTCACAGGCGCATTTCCAAGAATAACGTCCTTAAACTGATTCATTCCGGCATTGGTAAACATCAGCGTCGGGTCGTCCTTAACCACCATCGGCGAAGAAGGTACTATATGATGACCTCTGGATGCAAAAAAATGTAAAAACAATTCCCTTATTTCTTTAGATGTAAACATATTTATAATTTTAATGGTGACAAATGATATAAATCATTTGCAAAATTAATGCAAATAATTTATTTTTGCGGCATAATCGAATACATTTAATAAAGAAATTAAAACATGGGACGCTTAAACGCACGAAAAATATACTACAAATTCAACAACAGAACTCTTGAATACGAAAGAGTTTTCCTTTCCGGCAAAGAACGCCTGCTGGTCATTTTGAGAAATCTCTGTTTCGGCATATTTTCAGGAATCATAATGTTCCTCATATTCATCCTGTTTTTCAAATCGCCGATGGAAATGTCGCTGAAAAAAGAAAACAAACTGATTAAAATACACTACCAAATGCTCTCAAAAGAACTCGACCACATGCACAACGCCCTTGAAGACATGCAACTCAGAGACGAAAAACTCTACCGAGCCATTTTCAACGCCGATTCCATCCCCATGGCCATAAGAAAAGCAGGATTCGGAGGAAGTAACCGATACGATCACCTCAAAGGAATCTCCAACGCCGAACTGATCATCGAAACCACAAAAAAGATCGACATCTTAAAAAAACAGCTCTACGTACAGTCAAACTCTATGGACGAACTCATCGCCCTGGGAAAAGACATGGAAAACAAACTGAGATGCATTCCGGCCATACAGCCCGTCTCCAATAAAGAACTCAAACGCATGGCATCAGGATACGGAATGCGCATCGATCCCTTTTACCACATTCCGGAATTTCACAAAGGTATGGACTTCTCTGCCGATATTGGGACGGAAATATACGCCACCGGCGACGGAACAGTCATCTATGCCGACCGCAAACAGGGATACGGCAATTGCGTCATCATCGACCACGGATATGACTTCAAAACACTGTACGGACACATTGACAAATACAAAATAAAAACAGGACAAAAAGTAAAACGGGGAGAAGTAATCGCACTGGTTGGAAACACCGGCAAATCAAAAGCACCACACCTGCATTATGAAGTTATCCACAAAGGAAACCACGTCAATCCCGCCAACTACTACTACCAAGACCTCACCCCCGAAGAATACGACCGAATGATAGAAATCGCCGAAACCTCCGGACACGTAATGGACTGACAAAACTATGAACGCCTACGCAAGCAAAATCTCCTTCTCTATAAAAGAAGTCGCAGAAACTCTCGGAGAAGCCGAATCCACACTGCGATACTGGGAAAACGAATTTAGCGACGTCATCGCACCAAAACGAAACGAAGGAGGAACACGCTTCTACTCCGAAAAAGACATCCAGGACGTCAAAACCGTACAATTCCTCCTGCGATACAGAAAATTTACCATCGAAGGCGCGCGAAAAGTCTTAAAAAACAACAAAGAAGCCGCCCAAAAACAGGCAAAACTCCTCAAACACCTGCAACACATACACAAAGAACTGAAAAAATTCTCCAAATCTTTTAACTCACCCACAAACCCGACGCCATGAACAAATTAACGCACCCCCTCCTCCCCCTCCTCTGCTCCATCGCCATTTGCCTTCACGCACAAAAAGAAAAAAACCTCGTCGCCCACGGCGCAACGCCGCAAATAATAGCCGACGGATTCATTTTCACCGAAGGACCGGCCGTCGACAACGACGGCAACGTCTATTTCACCGACCAGCCCAACGACCGCATCTGGAAATGGACAGCACACGACGGAACGCTCTCCCTGTACAAAGAAAAACAGGGACGCGCCAACGGACTCTACATCGACAAAAAAGGAAACCTCTATTCCTGCGCCGACCTCGACAACGAACTCCGGATATACGACCAACACGGCAATCACAACGTCCTGGTCAACGCTTTTGAAGGAAAAAAACTCAACGGACCTAACGACCTCTGGATCGCCCCCTCCGGCGGTATCTATTTCACTGACCCCTATTACAAACGCAACTACTGGACACACAGAAACGACGACAAACAAATCGACGGCGAAAACGTCTACTTCCTCACGCCAGACCGCAAAAAACTCATTCAAGTAGCATCAGACCTCGATAAACCAAACGGAATCGCAGGCACACCAGACGGTAAATACCTCTACGTGGCAGACATACAGGCCAACAAAACCTATCGATACAACATCCTCCCCGACGGACAACTGAGCGAAAAAAAACTTTTCGCCGAATCAGGTTCCGACGGAATGACACTCGACGCCGAAGGTAACGTCTATTTAACAGGAAACGGCGTCACCGTTTTCAACCCGGAGGGAGAACAAATCGCACACATCCCCATTGCAGCAAACTGGACTGCCAACCTGTGTTTTGGCGGAAAAGAACGAAAAACGCTCATAATCACCGCCTGCCAATTCCTCTACGCACTGAAAATGAACGTCGCAGGAGTAGAATAACCACCCTCCGACGCCATTTGGAACACAAAAAACGACGCAAAAAAAAAATCTTTAAAACCGTTTTTTCAAAAAAATCAACATGTAAAATCCTGTCAAAACATGTAAAATTTCACCAAAATGAACACATTTTTTTCTTTTGACAAAAAAATACATGTTTTTGACAAAAAAATATATTTTTTATTTTGAAACTTTAATTATCTTTGCACGCAAAACAGAAAAACATAAGAAGAACATGAAAGCAATAAATAAAACAGCAAAGACCAACGGACTTCAATCCCCGTCCCGTAGCCCTCAGGTAACGGAACGCTCTTTGCATGCAAACCACATCCGCTTTTCTTCTTCTGCAATTACCCCCCAC
>JAITJX010000096.1 GCA_031278765.1 Tannerella sp.
GGACAAATTTCTTTCGTCAACTTCATGGCACAGAAATGCGGCCCGCACATGGTGCAATGGTCGCTTTCGTCGCCGGTGCGACCTGCTTTGTAATATTCGAGCGCCTTTTCGGGATCGAGCGACAGGTTGAACTGATCTTTCCACCGGAAGTCGAAGCGGGCTTTGCTCAAGGCGTTGTCCCTTACTTGCGCTCCCGGATGACCTTTGGCTAAGTCGGCGGCGTGGGCGGCTATCTTATACGCAATGACGCCGGCGCGGACGTCTTCTTTATTTGGCAATCCCAAGTGTTCCTTGGGGGTGACATAGCAAATCATGGCAGTGCCGTACCACGCGATTTGCGCGGCGCCGATAGCCGATGTAATGTGGTCGTAACCCGGAGCAATGTCGGTGGTCAGGGGACCAAGCGTATAGAACGGAGCGCCGTGACAGTGTTTCACTTGCTCGTCCATATTGGCTTTTATCTTGTGCATGGGAACGTGACCGGGACCTTCTATCAATACTTGTACCTGATGTTTCCAGGCTTTCAGGGTCAATTCGCCCAGGACGGAAAGCTCGGCGAATTGGGCGGCGTCGTTGGCGTCGTTGATGGAGCCGGGACGAAGTCCGTCGCCTAAGGAAACCGCTACGTCGTACTGTTTCAATATTTCGCATATTTCCTCGAAACGGGTGTAAAAGAAATTTTCTTCTTTCCGTTGCGTCATCCAGTTGGCGATGATCGATCCGCCACGGGAAACGATGCCGGTTGTCCGCTTTTGTACCAGAGGAAGATGCGCACGAAGCAAGCCGGCGTGAATGGTGAAATAATCCACGCCTTGCTCACACTGTTCGATAAGCGTGTCGCGGTAGATTTCCCAATTGAGTTCCGCTATGTTTCCGTTTACTTTCTCCAATGCCTGATAAATGGGCACCGTACCCACCGGAACGGGCGTATTGCGGATAATCCATTCGCGGGTTTCGTGGATATTATTGCCGGTGGACAAGTCCATGAGCGTATCGCCGCCCCACTTGCAACTCCGGACGGCTTTCTCCACTTCTTCGTCAATCCCGGACGACAGGGCGGAGTTGCCGATGTTTGTGTTGATCTTTACCAGAAAATTTGTCCCGATAATCATTGGTTCGGCTTCGGGATGGTTGATATTGGCGGGAATGACCGCACGACCTGCAGCTACTTCGTCGCGGACAAATTCGGGCGTGATATGGGTGGTTATTCCCAGCGCTTCGTTCTGCTGGTTTTCGCGAATGGCTACGTATTCCATTTCGGGCGTAATGATTCCCTGCCGGGCGTAGTACATTTGCGTGATGCTTTTTCCTTTCGTTGCCCGCCTCGGGAGGTTTGTTTGCGGGAAACGGACGGCGTTCAGGCTGGCGTCGGCGAGGCGTTCGCGGCAACAGGCGGATGAAAAGGAAGCTAATTGTTCGGTATCGTTCCGGCATTCGATCCAAGGCTCGCGCAAACGGGGCAAGCCTTCGCGGATGTCGATAACGGCTTCGGGGTCGGAATAGGCGCCGCTCGTGTCGTAAACAACGACGGGGGCGTTTTTTTCTCTTTTTTGCATCCCGTTTTCAACGGAAATCGTGTCTAACTGGAATATTTGACGCATCCCGACTTGAATGTCGTGTATCTTGCCTGCAATATAGATTTTCCTGGAAGACGGATAGGAGATTTGCATGGAATTATTTTTCATAAATAAATGGGTTTTATATTGTGAGAACAGTTTCTCCTGATTTGATATAATCCGTCAAGGAAATTCCCATAAACCTCACATTTATGCCTAAGCGTTCGAGGGTATTTGTTACCCCGCAGACATCACTGCAATCTTTGCAGGCTTCTACATGTATGCCGGCCTGCATCATTTCCAATACCTCTGTCTGCACTTGCGTGTCTTCTGCAACAAGTTTCGCCGATGCTCCCCAAATGATTACATTGATTTCTTTCCACCATCCGCGCCTTTGGGCATTCAACACGTAAACGGCAAGCATGGTTAATGCGGTGGTTTTATTGTCCGTTGT
The DNA here is from genome assembly GCA_031278765.1 of Tannerella sp. Lineage (GTDB taxonomy): Bacteria > Bacteroidota > Bacteroidia > Bacteroidales > Tannerellaceae > Tannerella. The sequence goes on from JAITJX010000096.1 coordinate 2,011, forward strand.
CCATAGAATATTGATTTTATCCATATTGATGCTGTTTGCTGTTTTAGTCTTTCATTAAAAAGGAGGTGAGCGGGCTGCTGGCTTCCGCTACGTTCTGCGGGCCTGGCCATTTCCACCATGAAAAGTTGTCTGAAATAATAATTTCCGTTTTTTCCAGATGATGGGTTGTTTTCATAGGAATCGTTTTGTAGGGAAGATGATAAGATTCAGCCAGTTTTTGTATTTCATCCGTATTATCGTAAGTTAGCATGAATTTGCCTTTTAATTCGGACGTCAGGGCAAAAAGTTGTTCATGGTCTATCTCCGAATGATTGTAAAGTCTTTTGCCGGCAACGGTATAAGGAGGGTCAATAAAAAAACAGGTTTCTCTATTGTCTCTATTTTGTTTTAAGGTATCAAAGGCGTCTCCGGTTATAAATTGGATTTTCTGCTTTACGTAGCCAATGGCGATAATCCTGTCATGTAATGTTTTGGGATACCAGCGCGAAGCGATTCCCTTTCCGTTTTCGCCGTTTTTGATCATGCCTGCTCCCCGGGCAAGGATGCCACCATGGAAAATGCGATTCTTGAGAATCGTACAGAATGCCACGTCCTGTATCTGTTTATCGGGCTTGTCTATTTCTGCTTTTATGTTGTCGAGAGTCAAGTTATAGGAGAGTATCTTGTCGGCAAGCCACTGGTTTTTTTCGTTGAGGATAATTTCCCAGACAGCGGCTATTTCTTCATCTTTTTCAACCATTGTGATGTGGTTGGCCAAATTTTCAAATGCTGCGGTAAGGCTTACAATACCGCCTCCTGCAAACGGTTCTATCAGCTTCGTAACCGGTTTACCGGTTTGCCTGAGCCATTGCCTGACAATAGGGATTAACCATGTTTTTCCTCCCGGATAGCGAAATGGGCTTCGCTGCGGAACAGACGCTACATTGGTAATAGCGTTTTCAGTACATTCTTCTCCGAACAGGTTCATTTGATGGTTCATTCTATTACAATGTTTTCAAAGTTGTCAATATCTAAACGTTTTGAGTCCAGTTTTTTTTGTAGCAGTTGCGTAAAGTCCGTCAGCGAACCAGCTTCAAATTTGGCTATTTGTTCTAAAGCCGCATCAAACTTTGTGTAAACAATTCTTTTTAAAGTCAATTCTAAACGTGTTTCATTTCCAACAGGTTCTAAATCATAAAGAAAAAAAGCAAAATCTGCAACGGACTTATTTACTTCCGGAAGCGATGGTAAAGTGTCATAAAAAGTTGTTTGTAAGGCAACTGCTTGTTTTTTGTTCCATTGCCTTAAAATGGTTCCTTTCGCAATAATCTGCGGTATTAATCTTTTTCTTGATGAAGAAAGGTAATCCGGTTTGGGGTATTTTAATGCTTGTGTCCAATGAAAGTCTGGCACAGGGTTTTCTATACAGGCATTGAAAGGGCCGGTCAAATTGCCTGAGATATAGACTGCTTGAACTTCTAAAGAGCCGAAATCAATAATTCTTCCCTTGTCGTCATACGAAACTAATACATAATCAATGTTTCCGGCCGGTTTGCCAAATTTATCTTTTAGTTTTACTTCGCCTAAATGTGTCCAAACAGTTGTTTCTTTAAAAATAAATGCTGCTGTTTCACTCATGATTTTCCAATCTTCTCTAAAGCGGATGGGACAAATAATTACCGGTTTGTTTTTATGGTTTAAGCTGCAAACTCCCAGCGGCGATTCGATACTGTTTTTAGTACAGCTGGACACAATGTTATTGAAAGGGCAAAGCTTGTTTTTTAGATAGCGCATTGCTCTGTCTGATTGATTGTGAATCGGAAATCCGAATATTTCCGATAGCGGTTGATTATTGTTTGCTTTATTCATATTGCAAATTTAGATGAAAAACCTGACATTCCGAATTAATTTATCTCAGTTGATGCTGTTTGCTGTTTTAGTCTTTCATTAAAAAGGAGGTGAGCGGGCTGCTGGCTTCCGCCAGATTCAGCGGGCTTGCCAATTGCGCTTCGAAGGCGATGCGTCCGCTTTCCACCGCCAGGCGGAAGGCGTTTGCCATAGCGACCGGTTCTCCGGCAACGGCAATAGCTGTATTGACTAAAACGGCGGCGGCGCCCAGCTCCAGCGCTTCGGCTGCGTGCGAAGGCGCTCCAATGCCGGCGTCAACGACTACAGGGACGTTGCTTTGTTCGATGATAATTTCGAGCAAGTCGCGCGTTCGCAAGCCTTTGTTGGTGCCTATCGGCGCGCCGAGCGGCATGACGGTAGCAGCGCCGGCTTCTTCCAGGCGTTTACACAAGACGGGGTCGGCTTGGATATAAGGCAGAACGACGAAACCGAGCTTTGCAAGCTCTTCCGTAGCTTTTAAGGTTTCTACCGGGTCGGGCAACAGATAACGGGGGTCAGGATGGATTTCCAGCTTCAGCCAGTGGGTTTCAAAGGCGTCGCGGGCCAGTTGGGCGGCGAAAACGGCTTCCTTGGCATTGCGGACGCCCGAAGTATTAGGCAATAATTGGATGCCCGGCTGATGGATGTGTACCAGCATATCATCCTGTTTGTTGTTGAAATCCAAGCGTTTCATGGCGACGGTCACCATTTGCGTTTGCGAAGCTTCGATGGCTTGACGCATGATTTCGTTGGAACTGAACTTTCCCGTTCCGAGGAATAAACGGGAGGAAAATTCTTTTCCTGCTATGACTAAATTCTGCATTTATTGCTTTTAATTGATTGCAGTGCAAAGTTAGCATTAAATTTTCAATTAGCTGAACTTAAATGTTTTTTCTTGGCCATATATTTGCATATTATGAAACAAGGCATTACATTTGCAGCGATTTGCGCACGACAAAAGAAACAAATATTTATGAATAGTTTAAATGTAAATACCTCTTCTTTATTCACGGAATCTTTCGGGAACCTCTACGGGTGTCTCGTTGGAGTAAACGAGACTTCCGTTTACTCCAACAAAACGCCTGCATAATTCTTAAAAACTTTTATATACTATAACAAGAGGAGAATAATTAATACCTGTTTACAAACAATTAAAAACAATTTTACTATGCTTAAAATCGATTTTATTCCGAGGGCAGACAACCTGTTTCTCGCCTGGCTAAAAACGTTGTTCGCTTATGTGCAAAGTAAACAAGACGCATGGAGCATCCCACCGGCGTCTATAAATGAACTGCAAACGTTAACGACCAATTTTGGCAACGCGCTTGCCGTTACCGAAAATCCCGCCACCCGCACGAAAGTGACCGTGCAGGTGAAAAATGACGCCCATAAAGCTGTCGAAAGTAAAACGCGCCTTTTCCTGAAGGCTTACGTAACCTACAATCCGGCGGTTACCAACCCCGACCGCGATGCTATGAACTTGCCGATTCACAAGACGAAACGCTCGGACGTTCCTGTTCCGACAACCACCGTCGAAGCGGAAGTATCATTGCCTTCGCCCGGCGTGATCGAAATCAGTTTCCACGACGCCGCAAGCGGTCGCCGGGCAAAACCCGACGGCGTTCACGGCGCCGAAATGGCCTGGTCCATCCTCAATACACCGCCCGTCACCTGGAAAGAACTCACGCACTCCTCCTTCG
>JAITJX010000145.1 GCA_031278765.1 Tannerella sp.
GGAGGTGTTCTCCAAAGTATGCCGACTTATACAAATCCAAAATTGATGTAAAAGAAAGCGAGATTGAAAGCCTTGAAATGATTAAACAGTTTCTTTGAGAAGCAACACGTTTTACGGAAAGCTCGCCGTATACGATGTCTTAAACGACAGTTATTCCCCTCTAGTCCATCCGTATATTTCTTTCCGAGAAGATGATTATCCCCCTTGAATGCAGCCACAAAACTGTCCCAGTCATCGGTGGCGATACATCCGTACTTTACTCCAATATCCGAGAGCTTTTTCTTTAATTTCATTGCCGTTTTCAAGTCCCGTTTTCCCCAAACAAACGCTACTATTTCACCACTTTCTCTGTGATAAGCATAGAGGAGCCATATCTTGTGCCTCTTTTTCCCCACATAGGTCCAAAACTCATCTACTTCCAAACAGTCATAATAGGGCTGTTGGGGTTGGATTAAATGTTGAGAAACCCCGCTGTCCGTGAGGATTGGCGGGGTTTCGTTTCTTTATAATATTGCTATTTACTCTGACACTACCTTTGATTCTCTACAGTTATATTTTCAACTCTTTTTTCAGCATTTCGCAGATTTCGTTCCATGATTTTTGGCAAAGATTGGTATTATAATCCGAAAGTTGAGTAAACGTATCTGAATTGTAAAACAAATCTGTTGCAGTCAGTTTGTCTATTTTCAATTCCGTTAAAGCAACTATAATCAATTTTGATATTTCTTCTATTTTCGTCTGATGTGTATTTTCAAGCAATTTTATTGCACTAAGCGAAGCGTTTGTACAAAGGCAAATTTGATGTGTATTCTCCCTGTATATCAATTTTTCAAGCAATGTATCCATTGATATGTTACCCTTTTCGTACAATTTTATTTGCGAAGTAATCCAATCATTGGCAATCGCTCCTTCTACAATATCGTAATTGTGGGCAGGTTTGGGTATATTGGGATTGCGGTTTTTCATAATAAATTCCACCCATTCGCGGCTTGGCTTCGGAAAACGCAATACGCTGTAAATGCTGTCGGTATAGGCCGTTTCGTAAAATTCAAATTCGGTAACGACAGGTTTTTTGTTATATTCGGCAGCTATGCGTTCTGCCCAGCGTTCTGCATGTTTTCGTATATTGGTAACATAAAAACCCTTACCAAAATCCTTATTTTCTTCGGCTTTGGTAAGGTCAATCGTTTCGATGCGGGTAAAACTGCCGTGATAAACTTTCATCAGAATGTCCCTCCTTTATTTCTGCATACATTCAACAGAGTACGAACTGTATAATATGGATTTTCCGTATGTTCCACATCATAAAATTCGTTCAGGAAATTTATTCCGCCATAGCGTTTCAAATATAGATATGCTTGTTTTACAGGCATTTTGTAACTGCTTGCAAACTCAAATATAATCATATTGATATATTCTATCCATTTAACGTTTTCTGTTACCATAATCTTTCCTTTTTTCTTTTAAATTTCCACTCCACAAAAATAATGCTTTTTCTTGTAATCACAAAAACGGAACTGTTGCTGATTATCCGGGCTTTTTATAACATGGCTCTTGGAATAACCGTTTTCCGCATTGCGTTCGGCGAATAATCGGCATAATCGACATTACTTTTTACGCTTTGAGTATTTTCCTGCTTTTTTTCTTCTTTTTTGTCTTCGCCCTCGTCAATTGGTTTGAGCGACAGTTCAATTTTCCTGTTCAGCGCCGCCAGTTCCGTTTTGAGTTCCTTCAATTCATCTTCCTTGCGCCAAGTTGCCTTAACCACCTCCTGCAATGCCGGAATGTCCTTTGCCAGCGCTTCCGCTTTGGCTTCGTGCGTTTCGATTAAAGATGGCATTTGTTCGATTAAGTTTTTGATTTTGACTTCGAGGTTTTCTTTCCGCTTTTCTACCCCGCGCAACATGCCTCCCGATACTTCTTTCCCCTGCTGACGAAGCAAATCCAGGTTTTCATCACTGTACATTCAGCCAGTCGCTAAAGCCGCTGCGGATTTCATCAATCTTTGAGTTGGCCAACTGTATTTTCTCGCCGTCACGCACCTTTACGGTAGTCTCCTTACCGTCCTTATCTATGGTTTTGGCTGATTTGCTGATATTGGGTGTTGTGTTATGTAAAGCATGTTTCATCAGCATTACACCGTCATACTTGCGGAACTCGCCCCGAACGGCGTATTTGTCCGAGATGGCAATGGTGCGGTAATCCGCTTTCACACTGTATTCGTCGCTGTTGGGCGCATAATTGACGCTTGTTTTCACGTCAAACAGGTATTCCGCATAGCGGGAATATACGCCTGACGGTATCCATCTTTCTCCAAAATTAAAATCAAGTTCTTCGAAAGTAACCGTTTATGGCGAATTGCTCGACGAAAATTATACCAACATGCTGAATGACAATCCCGAATTGCCTTTGGAAGATGTGATAGCACTGGATAAAGTGCAGAAAAAACAGTAGTAAGAAACATATCGTCTTATTTGTTTTTTTGAAAGCAATATGTTAATATACAGTGTATTGCTTGTGTAGTAAGAATTATCATAAAGTAGTAAGAAACGGTAGATTCAACTAGTAAATGCAACTGTTGTTTTCTTTGGATTATGAAATATTTTAGCGACGCGAAGATAAGTTGAAAAAAATCGGATAAAGCAGGAATATCATCCGGTTTTATTCGTGCATTTACTTTGTCGGATTGCGGATTAAGACGTATCTTTGCGACTCAAAAGCAAACGGT
>JAITJX010000021.1 GCA_031278765.1 Tannerella sp.
CAAAATATTGAGCCCGTAAAAAGTGAAATCTCTAAAAAAAATATGACGATTTTTAAAGCTTTCAATTTCGAACCTTAATAATATTCATCGTTATTAACTTTTTACTCCAATTTAGGATACATATCAATAGAAAAATGGATCATACTTCCTTTCAATTGTCCGCAGGACATTCACGGTGTATGTCCTGACGGACAAAATTGTTCATTTTACATCGTATTCTATTGATATATAAACCGTAAACGGCTATTTCTTAACCTGAACTCAAGTTGTCATTTCTGTGATTGTTAAAAAATAAGATAACAAGGTTAATTTTCAGTTATTTACAGAAAACGGGCAGCAAATGAACATGGCTGGCAGTAAAAAACAACCATGGAGATTTGATTTTACCAATATAATTTTACAATATTTAACCTTGTTTTTATTTCGGGCGTGGAACGACCATCGTTTTTTCTTCCCACGCAAGATAACGTTTTTCCATACCGGCTACTTTTTCGGGATATTTGCCAGCCAAATTGTGCATTTCCGTACGGTCTTCGTTCAGGTTATACAATTCCCACTCTTTGGCGTTACTTCCCTTAACTATTTTCCAGCCCGAGGCGTCTATCAACGCTCTTTCGTTGAAATGTTCGAAACACAGTTCATGATGTCCTTCTCTTGTGCCGGTTTTAAGAATCGGCTGCAGACTTATTCCCCTGAAGGGGATTATTTTGTGTTTATTATATTCAGAGGGATAGATCGCGCCCGATACATCCAGACAAGTGGCCATCAGGTCGATCACGTGTCCCATCAGGGTTGTTGCAGATCCTTTTTTTTGTTTGTTTCCCTTGGGCCAGTGAATAATCATCGGCGTACAGATACCGCCTTCATACGCTCTTGCTTTCCAGAAACGGAACGGGGTATTGGCGACATTAGCCCATTTTGGTCCGATAGCGGCATACACATTTTGAGGTCCCGGTAAGACTTCTTTGTTTTTAGGATAAATGATCTTTTCACCGTTACGCATTTCTGCAGGGCGGTCGTTTTCCCCTTCCGAAAACATTTGGCAATTCTCATTGCTGCATCCGTTGTCCGACATGAAAAATATTAGCGTATTATCCAATTCTCCGGTTTTTTCAAGCATATCTATTACCTTTCCGATGCCTTGGTCCATACGGTCAACCATAGCGGCATGTACCGCCATGGCACGTGCATCCCATTCCTGTGAGGGATTTTCTTCCCACAAATCGGAAAACTGTCTCGACGACAGAAAATCGCCTTTACCCAGAAGTCCCGATTTTTTGATCCGTTCGTAACGTTGCTGCCTGATGGCTTCCCACCCGACCTTATAAATGTCTTCGTATTTTTTAATATCTTCGGGTAAAGCGTGCAAAGGCCAGTGCGGGGCATGATAGGACAGATACATGAAGAAGGGTTTGTCTGATTTTGCGTAACGACGAATATAAGCCGAAGCGCTGTCGGAGAGCGCTATTGTGCTGTAGTAATCATCCGGAACCGTCGGCACGGGTTCTTCGCCACAGACCAAACTAAACGGGTCGAAATAATTGACTACGCCGTAGATTGTACCGTAGAAGTCCTGAAATCCCCTGTGAGTGGGGTAATTGTCTTTAGGCGCAAATTCATTGTATTGCACCTGGTGCGCAAGCCATTGCCGCTGGTCGCTACGCAAAGGCGTTTCGGCCACATGCCATTTCCCTATCATTCCTGTCTGGTAACCGGCTTCTTTCAATACTTCCGCAATAGTCACGCCGTCGTGCGTCATTGTTCCTCTGTAACCCGGCAGATGATTGTCGAAAGTCATTCTGCCGATGCCTGCCTGATGGGGATACAGGCCTGTTAACAACGACGCTCGTGTCGGACAACTGCGACCGGCATTGTAAAAACGCGTGAACCGCAGTCCGTTTTTTGCTAATCTGTCAAGATTTGGAGTATTAATTTCGCCTCCGTAACAACCGATGTCGGAATAGCCCAGATCGTCGGCAAGGATGATCAGGATGTTCGGTCGCGGATCCTTTGCCTGCGCATGAATCGACAAGCCCAATAACAGGCTTGCCGATGCTGTCTTTGAAAATATTTTTAACTTCATTATAGTAATTTTTTATTATTTCATTTCGTCGGCCAACATTCGGATAAAATAACCGCCGACGACCGAACGCGCACGAAAACCAACATGTTTTTTGTTGTCCGTGTTATACCAGTCCGACATGGGGATTCTGTCGGTGGTTTCGTTCATGAATCGATGCAAGGGCAGGATAAATCGTTCAAAAGTTGGTTTGTCGGGAGACAGCGTTGCTGTCCACACAATCCAGTCGGCTTTTGTGTAGGCCTTTCTGTTGTCCAGCGGCAGTCCGTATTTGTTCTGTTTATTCAGGTAATAGGGGATTTCCTTTTGTACGACTTCTGTCGGAAAAATGTTTAATTTCAGCAATTTGTCCCATACCAGATTATATTTTTGGCTCCATGTGCCCGACTGGTCGAAAGTGAGGCGGAAATGATCTCCATCGTCGGCCATTTTCACCCATTCTTGCGCCATTTGTCGCGCTTTGTCCGTATATTGTTTTGCTACATCCTCCTTGCCCAGCATGGCAGCCATCTTTCCATAGGATGCGATACCGAGAATCGCCTTAACGGATAAATTGGCGTTGTGGGCAAAATGACCTGCAAAATCGTCGGTACACAATTGATTTTCGGGATCCAGACCTTTTTCTACGAGGTAATTCGTCCACGTAGTAAGTGTCTGCCAGTGTTTTTCGGCATAGGCGGCGTTTCCTTCTTTTGTAGCGATAGCTGCGGTAAGGATGATCATGTTACCGCTCTCTTCCACCGGCATGTCGCCCCCATAGGTCTGCCCGTTGGCTTGCGGATATGTACCTACATCATGTGCGGCAAAGGGTTTCGTCCATTTTCCGCTTTCGCTGTAATAAAAAATATGATTGAGCAATCCTTTGGCCAATTCCGGATTGTAGAGCAGGAAGAGCGGCGCAGACGGATAGGTAACATCTACCGTACCAATGGAGCCATTGCTGAAATTTTCTTTAGACAAGAAAAGCAGGTCGCCGTTAGACGCCTGTACTAACTTGTGGGCTGCTATGGCCTGACGGTAGGCAAGCGCGCACAGTTCTGCATATTCCTTTCCTCCCGATTCCACAGCGCAACGCGTCAATTCGTCATTAAACCGGGAACATTCCCGCATCAGGGTATGATAATCGCTGTTGGCTTTAGAAAAAGCCTTCTCAATGGTCATGTCGTTGTTGCGGTTCCAGTAAGGACGCAAATTTTCTCCAAAGTATTGGATGGAATACAAATCATCATAACCCAGCATTACCTTTCCGGCAGTTGTTTTACTGATATTGCCCAATTGCAGGGCAAAGGCAAGTTTGTCGTGTCCGTCGCCGGCGGGAGATGCCGCCGTTACCGATCCGTTTTCCGCAAATTGTTTGCGCAGGGCATATTCATCGCCTGTTGCTGCGGAAATATTTTTCTTTTCGGTTGCAAGGTAGAAATAGCCCCAGTCAATACGCACGTTATCGCCTTTCTTCTCCAGTACTTTCTGCAACCGGCTGCCTGATTTCAGAAACACCAGTCCGTCTTTTTCATATATTTCACTCACACTTTGCTGATGTGGTTTATCCAATGCCCATGCGGGAGATGCTTCCAGATACAATTGTACATCGTGCGCTTGCCCGTCCGAAGGGGTGATTGCATAGGAGATATAATTCACCGGACGAGAGAGCAGGTCCAATTGATGGAGAAGCAGCGGAGAGGTAAAGGTCAAGGTCAAATCGACAGGTCCGCATGTGAATTTGTAGTGTGTCTGCGTGGCTTGTACATCTACCGATTGTTGTACGGCAACGCTACTCAGGAAGAGAGGAATGTCTTTTTCTGCATATAAACCGAAATCTACCAGCGCTCCATGAGTTTTGTTTCGGCAGTGGGCGGCGATGATGTTCTTGCCCGCCTTCAGGGTCTGCCTGGCTTCATCGGGCAGGGATATCCATACGTTTTTACGCCATCTGTAACCTGTATTGACCACTTCTACGCCGTTTACATACAGTTCAAAATCATCATCGTGCGAAAATTCAAGGAATACTTTGACAGACGACAAGTCCGTATCCAGATTCAGTTCGCGTCGCACCCAGATTTCGGTATTGTTGCCGGTCCATAGCGTTTTAACCCCCGTTTCATCTGACGTTCCGAATGCGGCAGGTCCTTCCTTCCATTTTGTATCGTTGAAATCGACGGTTTCCCATCCTTTGGATGGTTTGGAGAATGTGAAGCGGCCGTTCCAGTTGCCTTTTTCAGCAGTGGTTGCTATTACGTTCAACGGTTGTTTTTCCATGCCCATGAAACGGTAAGACTTGCCGTCCACGCGAATGGCGCCTGTAAGCGGAAATTCGGTTCCTGTCCAGTGGCAGACGGAACTGTCGTAAAGATGATCTGTGAACGACCATGCACTGGTGTAGGGATCGATTGTGATCAGGGGATAAGCCGGAGCGCGAAGCGTGTTGGATGTATGCGGCGCGACGAGTTCGGCGGTGTTGCATGCGCAGAGGCTTAATGCCATAACTGCAAAGATCGATTTATTTCTCATTTTTTTATTCGTTTTTATTTTGTTCATTATTTTTCAGATTGATTTCTACCGCTTTGCCGTATGATGATAGCAGCGTATTATTTTTATTTGTCCAACAGTGCGCCTCTGTCGCCCTGCTGTGTCATCCATTTTTTCAGTTCAGCCTCCATGCGGGCAATCCTTTCCGCATGTTGCCGGTCGTTTGCCAGATTTTTCAATTCCCACGGGTCGGTTTCCAAATCGTAAAATTCGACAGCGGGACGGGTGGTAAACCGGTCGACGATTTCTTTGGCGACACGGTTGGTTTTGGCGCTTTCTACCCAACTTCCCCATACTCGTTCCTTGTCGTTTACGTTCATCATGTGTTTCTCGTAATAGGTAGCTTCAGGCGTCAAGTTCAGGATCAATTTATAACGTTTATCCTGGATACTGCGGATGGGGTAAGAAGTCCCTTCCGGGATATTGTTATGGATGCCGTAAGCCCACTGCCGGTGTTCCTGTTTTTCCCCAAACAGCGCAGGCAGGTAACTTTTTCCGTCGATCCCGTCGATGGGCGCGCCTCCTGCCAGTTCGAGCAGCGTCGGCGTGACGTCTTCGTACTGTACGATGGCATCGGTGACCGTTCCGGCTTTGATTTTCTTCGGATAACGCGCAACTAATGCGCTATGTTGCCCGAAATAATAA
>JAITJX010000024.1 GCA_031278765.1 Tannerella sp.
CTGAAGTGCTACTATACAACTCTTAACCTGCTTAAAAAGCATGAGCTGGACAGGAAGTTTTCACCGCAAGACCTGTTTCTGTTTCTTTCCGAACTGAAAAAAGTTAAAATCAACAATGAATGGCATAATACCGAATTAACCAAAAAGACCTCTGAACGGCTCAAACTAATCGGCATTATACCTGTTACGTAAAAATTGGAAATGTTAGGGTTTAAATGTTCTTTTAGAAGATAAGACGGACAAAGTGCCCTTTTTGTTACGGAAAAATTCTTTTTTTCAAAAATATTTTCAAAAATACGTACAATACTAATAAAAAGATTACCTTTGTAGCCTAAATTAAGGTTTTAGAAATAAATTATGGACAAAACGAGTTATGCATTGGGTTTAAGTATAGGCAATAATTTTCTTGCTTCGGGCATAAAAAATTTAGATTTTAAAAAATTTATTCAAGGTGTGGAAACGGTTTTGTCTGAAAAGATTCCTGAAATGACTTATGAGGAAGCAAAAGATATAATAAATAATTATTTTATTGAATTGCAGGAAGAACAGAAAAAATTGAATGGGAAAGCAGAAAAGGAGTTTCTACGAATAAACAAAAACAGAGTAGGCGTTGTAACTCTACCGAGCGGTTTGCAATACGAAATACTAAAAAAAGGAGACGGTGAAAAGCCGAAAGCAACCGACAAAGTGAAATGCCATTATCACGGGACTTTGATAAATGGCACGGTTTTTGATAGTTCCGTTGTACGTGGGGAACCGGCTGTATTTGGAGTATCGCAAGTTATTCGAGGTTGGGTTGAGGCATTGCAGCTGATGGAAAAGGGTTCGAAATGGAGACTGTTTATTCCTTCGGAACTTGCTTATGGCGCTCGCGGAGCGGGCGAAATAATAAGACCGGACAGTGCATTGATTTTTGACGTGGAATTATTAGATATTGTTTAATATAATTATAAAAGTTAAGAAAATGAAAAAATTAAATGTTTTAGCCTTCGTGGCTATTTTTGCAATGGGTTTTGCATATGTTTCATGCGATTCAAAGAAATCGGTAAGTTTGAAAACAGGTATTGACAGTGTCAGTTACTTGATGGGAGCAAGCAATGGTATTGGCCTGAAAGGTTATCTCGAAAGTTTGCCTGAAGCAGGTAATATAGACGCTTTTATTAATGGTTTTATTAAGGCGGCAAAAGGTGATTCCTCCTTATTAGGTATGACTCAAATAGAGGTACAGAGTTATGTCAACAATTATTTCCAGCAGGCACAGACAAAAGCAGCTGAGACAGCGCTTGCCGAAGGAAAGAAATTTTTGGAAGAAAACAAGGAAAAAGAAGGTGTAATCACTACTGAAAGTGGTCTTCAGTACAAAGTTATTACCGAAGGTACAGGTCCGAAACCCGCTATTGAGGATACCGTCGAGGTTCATTACGTAGGCAGATTACTTGACGGTACGCCGCCATTCGACAATTCGATCGAGCGTGGACAACCGGTTAAATTTCCATTAAACGGTGTTATTCCGGGCTGGAGCGAAGGTGTACAGTTGATGTCGAAGGGTTCAAAATATATAATTTGGGTACCTGCCGAGTTAGGTTATGGTATGAATTCTCCAATTCCGGCAATTAAGCCGAACAGCACATTAGAATTTGAGGTAGAATTGCTTAATATATTTAAGAGTAAGGGAGGAAAGTGAGATTTTAAAATTTAAAATATTTTACCGGATCGGTTATTGTGTATAAAACGATAACCGATTTTTTTGTTATTGCTCGGCGCCACAAAAAGGTTGTCATATATTGTCATTACCTCAAATGAATCAGTTGGGGCATAGTTTTTCATTCCTGAACAAGATATACATATTGGCGGAATTTAATCGTCAATCACTTTAAAAGCATATCCTTCCTTCATTAACCATTCGATAGATTTTGGAAGTGCTTCTTCAATTCTGTCTTTTGCTTTTAGTGAATCGTGAAAAACAATTATCGAACCATTTCTGGTATAACGTTTTACGTTATTAAACACGCCATTTGCCGTCATGTGTGGACTGTAGTCGCGCGTTACCACATCCCACAAGACTATTTTAAACAATTTTCGCAATCTGAAAATCTGTGGAATACGCATATGCCCATGAGGAGGACGAAATAATTTGCTGTCTATCAGTTTGGCGGCTTCGGCTACATTGCGAACATAATTCTTTGACCGGTATCGTATTCCTTGCACATGGTTTAATGTATGATTACCAACTGTATGGCCTCTGGAAATCAGTTGTTTGTATAATTCAGGATATTTTTTCACATTATCGCCAACGCAAAAAAAAGTCGCTTTAATTTTGTAATTATCCAACACGTTAATTATCCAGGGTGTCATTTCAGGAATTGGACCATCATCAAAAGTTAAATATACGCATTTCTGTTCGTTTTTGGTTGCTGGTATCCGCCAAAACGCCCCCGGAAATAGCCAGCGGTATATCCGGGGAGGTTGTTCTATTAACATGCGGTGCCAGTAATTATTTATTTACAACAGATTGATATTGTGCGCTATACCTGTTAAATTCTTCCATGTATTGCTTTGCAAATTCCTGATCAATCTGATATATTGTACCCAGTACAGATCTTGCTATTCTAATCTCGCTGTCGAGTTCGCCGAGAACAGTTTCCTGTTTAGCCGGTCCAAGTCTGAGCATCCAGTTTATATTTGTCATACAGTCGTCAATAATGTCTTTGGCTATAGCCTGCGCTTTTTCTTTTTGATCGAGTTGATAATACAGGTAAACGAGATTAAACGAATTATAGTCATGCGGCGCATTTTTGGCAGGGAATACGTTAATACACTTATCGAGCACTTGAAGCGCGCTGTCATGTTTACCTTCATTTATAAGATTGGATGCAAGGTCGGCAAATATGTTCGAACGTTGCGATTTAACCATGTTCATGATTGTTTGGTCAATATAGATTCCCGGCTTATCCAGATTGCCCCATTTGAACTTGTTCATTACATTGTCATACATCTTGGAGGTATTGATTGACAATGGACTATTGTTTGTAGAATACGGAACGACCTGAAATGCCATACCCGTTTTTTGAATGTTGCCGCTGAAATATTGATATATATTTGTCGGAACGGTAATAGCATAATATACAGGGCGTTGCCACTGGTTAGTATTGATCATGTCAAGCATCAGAACATCACGTTTTGTTAACACATTTTTGTCTTCAAGATGGATGTTTATTTCTTTTTCGATATAGGGAAGATATTCTTTCCCGATGGTATTACTGTTCACTACTTTGGTTGAATCTATTTTCATCGTCAATTGTTTTGAAGGAATAAAATCCATCGTGTCGTTACCGTATAGTTTTTTTGTTTTCGGATTATTGCTTCTTGCAAATTCGAGCGCCGCCGTGAGATCAATAGGCTCACTGATGTATTCCGTGATGTACACAATATCTCTTTTCCCCTGAATATAATCCTTATTTGTCCACGAAATGGGCAACGGGTCGGAGTTGTATGCCTGTTTTTTCATTTGGTTGGCATACCAGTCCGTCTCTAAGTAACTTGTATTGCAAACTCTTACGTCGGTACGGACGCCTTCGACTTCTTGAGCATACCACAGCGGGAAAGTATCATTGTCTCCATGGGTAAATATGATTGCATTGGGATCGCATGATTCGAGATAATTATGGGCAAAATCACGTGCAGCAAAACGGTCGGAGCGGTCATGATCGTCCTTTGTTTGCGAAGCCATTTGTATGGGTACAAGCAAGCATAAAACAGAGGCGAGCACACTGGCGGACGTCGGATTTAATTTCAGTCTTTCAAGCGCTTTCGCTACAGCCGCTACGCCTATTCCTATCCATATACAGAACGCGTAAAACGAACCGGCATAAGCATAATCCCGTTCGCGCGGCTGATATGGCGTTTGGTTAAGATATAGTACGATAGCAATGCCTGTCATGAAAAAAAGAAAGAAAGTAATGAGAAAACTTTGAACGCCTTTTTCCCCACGGAAGAAAATTTGATACAATATTCCCAAAATTCCGAGAATCAAAGGTAATAAGTAATATTTGTTATGTCCTTTATTGTTCACCATATCTGCCGGCATATCATCCTGCGGTCCGATGAGTATGGAATCGATGAATTTTATACCTGTTATCCAGTTGCCGTTCAATACGTTGCCATATCCTTGAATATCGTTCTGCCTGCCGGCGAAATTCCACATGAAATACCTCCAATACATGAAATTCAACTGGTAATTGAAGAAAAACCTTAAATTCTCGCTGAATGTAGGTTTCATAACGTTTTTCTTCTCTCCGCACTGATCAATTCTTACCGGCGTTCCTGTTACGTGTCCCCATTCTTTGTATCCCGAAATATGGCTTGATTCTTGCGAACTGTGCATGCGCGGGAAAAACATGCATGTTTCTTTCACGTATTCAGGTTCATTATTTTCTTTTGAAATATAGTATTTATCTTTTTCACCGGCGCTTGTTTTTTCGATACGGGACCATGTAGGTATTCCTTGTTTTACTTTCATAACACAGAAATTGCCTTTGCGTTCACGTTCAACATCGGATACATAAGTGTGTCCGTAAAGTAAAGGAACATTGCCGTATTGTTCGCGTGCAAGATAGCTGCGCAAGGAAAAAATATCACTCGGATGATTTTGATTCATGGGCGTATCTGCCGTTGCGCGGATTAAAATCAGTGCAAACGTAGAATATCCTATTACAATTACCATCAGTGAAATCAGTATCGTGTTCAGTACCATCGTCCGTATTTTCTTGGATATAAACATGTAAGCGCTTAAAGCTATAATGATGACGATACCTAAAAAAATTCCTTTTCCCATGAAAGGAATACCCAGTAACACGATCGAGAGTATAAAAGCGATTTTCATGCGTTTTTCATCCGGTTTTGTTTGCATCGTTTCCCAAATTGCCCAAATCAAAACGCTAAAGATGATGAATACATAAGCATAAACGCCAGAATTATACGGCATTTTAAATATGTTCACGAACAGGAGTTCAAACCAGCCGCAAACTTCGACAAGTCCCTGTACGATACCGTACAGCATTACCGCAATTATTGCGAATGAAGTCAGCAATGCGTAAACAGTGCCTTTCAGTGTTGGATTTTTAAACTTTTTATAATAATAAACAAGAACGATTGCGGGAATACAAAGCAAATTCAACAAGTGGATACCGATGCTCAATCCCATCAGGTAGGCAATCAGGATAATCCATCTGTCGGCATGTGGTGCATCGGCATGTTCTTCCCATTTGAGTATCAGCCAGAAAACGATTGCCGTAAACAATGAAGATGAAGCATATACTTCGCCTTCGACAGCGCTAAACCAGAACGTATCGCTGTATGTGTATGCGAGAGCGCCAACCATACCGCAACCTAATATCGTGATTTTCTGTGCTAAAGTCATTTTTTGTTTTTCTTTCACAAGAAGTCTGCGAGCAAGATGCGTAATGCTCCAGAATAGAAACAGAATAGTGAACCCGCTTGCAATGGCAGACATTGAATTAATCATCATGGCTACGTTTTCAACAGGAACAATATGTGATAAAATATTACCTGTCAGCATGAAAAGCGGTGCGCCGGGCGGGTGTCCTACTTCTAATTTAAATGCGGATGTTATGAACTCTCCGCAATCCCAAAAACTCGCTGACGGTTCTATTGTCATCAAGTATGTCGCCGCAGCAATCGCAAAAACCATCCAGCCTGCTACGTTGTCAAGTAATTTGAACCTTTTCATCTTTTTATATTATGTTTTTTATTATTGTTTCTTGTTTTTTATGAAAAATTTCCGCAAAAATACAAAAATAAGATGATTAGAAAACGTTATCCTGAAATTATTTATTGTACGGAAAAAAAATTTATGATTTTTTAAGGAAAAACAAAAAAGAGCATGTTTTGAAGCATACTCTCTTCCGTTTTAGATTTTTGCTCTAATTTTTTCTGCAATTTCTTCAAATTCTTTCCTTGTAAGTTTCAGTTTCGGATTGTTGAACAACATGTCCGATTCTTTTGTGATGGGAATCAGATGTATATGAGCATGAGGCACCTCAAGTCCGATTACTGCGATGCCGATGCGTTTACATTCAATTGCGTTTTTTATTGCTTTTGCCGTCTTTTTTGCAAAAATCATCATTTTTCCTATCGCGTCGTCTTCCATATCAAAAATGTAATCCGTTTCCTTTTTGGGTATGACGAGCGTATGCCCTTTCGATAACGGATTTATATCCAGAAACGCGAAAAATTCTTCGTTCTCCGCTATTTTGCAGCAAGGTATTTCGCCTGTAACGATTCTGCCGAATATTGTCATAATTAAATTCCTAATGATATTTCAAGTATTTCAAGACTTATAGTTCCCGAAGGTACTTTAATCTCCACCTTGTCGCCCACTTTCTTGCCCATCAATCCACGGGCAATAGGAGTACTGACAGCTATTTTGCCTTCTTTCAGATTTGCTTCGGAATCCGAAACAATCGTATATGTCATTGTTGCTTTCGTTTTGGTATTTTTAATCTTCACCTTGTTCATTATCTGCACAACATCCGTCGAAATCTGCGATTCGTCAATAAGGCGCGCGTTTGAAATCATTGCTTTCAACTGTGCTATTTTCGCTTCGAGAAGCCCTTGTGCTTCCCGTGCCGCATCATATTCTGCATTTTCCGACAAATCACCTTTATCGCGAGCTTCAGCTATCTGCTGTGAAATCGCGGGACGTTTTACCGATTCCAAGTAACTAATTTCGGCTAAAATCTTGTTGTAGCCTTCTCCCGTCATATAACTAACAGCCATCTTTCATGTTCCTTTCTTTTTTTTAACGGAAAACAAAAAGAATCCCGGCTAACCCATGCGCAAGCCAGAATCCATAAGTTCAATAATTTTGACCGCAAAGATAAAACAAGTTTTTCAAAAACAGAAAAAATTCGGTAAATATTTTTTATCCGATCAACCACTTATTAAAAAAAATTGTTATGAAAACGGGAATTTGACAGATAAAAATCCTAAAATCCGCACGCAAGAAGAATTATCTGAAAAAAGCAAAACGAATTTACCTGACGATTTCACCATATCTCCTGTTCAAAACTCTAAAATGAGCATAAAGGCAATAGATATAGCGGAATTCACCAGCCCGCGGCAATGGAAACAACGTTCATAAGCGCCTTAAAATATGCGATTTTCTTCTGCAAGTTTGGTTCTTCGTTATGACGAAAAACATTAACGCCGCTCTGTATTTTTTAATAGCGAAAGTTGTAGCTTTTTTGCGAATATTGCTCAACCGGTGCCGAACGGGACAGAGTGAAGTGAGATTTTTTAATATCAATTTTTTTATGGGTCTGTATATATGTGAAGAGTTTTATGTACATTTGCAGAAAAAACAGGTTATTTTATGATAGATTTTTTAATAAACCACAATACATAAAAAAAGTAATGGCATTAACAATCATTTCATTAATCAAGCAAGTTCCGTTGCCTTCGGAAATGAGAATGGGCGACGATGGACTTATGGACAGAACAAAGGCGAAATCGATTATCAATATCGACTGCCAATTTGGCCTCGAAGCAGGAATGCAACTCAAAAAAAAGTATCCCGGTGCGCGTATGATAGTATGCTCGATGGGACCAGGTTCGTTTGAAACAGCTCTGAAAACCGCAATTTCCATGGGTTATGAAGAAGCTTATTTGCTTTCTGACAGAAAACTGGGTGGTTCTGACACGTATGCCACAGGACTTGCCATTTCTACAATGCTCAAAACTCTGGGCTTTTCGAAAGATGCAAAAGAACCATTTGTAGTGCTTGCAGGGCGTCAGACATCCGATGGTGACACGGCTCACGTACCTTCGCAAGTAGCAGAATGTCTTGGCATTCCGCAGGCTACTTTTGTCGAACGCATTGAGCCGAACAACGACGGCACGATTACCGCCCGCCGCATCATTGAGGGCGGCTACCAGATGCTGAAACTGCCGATGCCGTGCGTGATTTCTTTCACGCCGACAGGTATTAAACCGCGTAAACCATCGCTTGCAGGCGCTATTAAGGCTCGCCATTTGGACATAAGCGTTAAAAGCGTAGAAGACATCCATTTGCCGACGAAGTATATAGGCTTGTCCGGTTCTCCTACAATTGTTGCAGCAGTTCAAAATATTGAAAGCGACCGTCCCCCTGTCGTTATGTCGACCGGTTCAAATGAAGAACAAATCGTTGATTCTCTGATAGAAAATATCAAAAAAGGCGGAAATACACTTGTTAAAAAAGAAACAAAAGAAAAAAAGGCAGCCGATTCAACTGGTTTTGAAGTCATTGACCGGAGAGGCGACAACAGAGGCATCCTCACATGGGCAGAAGTAGTAAAGGGACAGATTGCACGTCCTTCGCTCGAACTGCTCACGCCTGCCCGTCATCTTGCCGATCAACTGGGAAATGATACACGAATTACTACTGTTTTGATTGGTAAAAATGTCAAAAATCTTGCTCAAACGCTCTTTGAGCATGGATCCGACGAAGTTGTTTTGGTAGAAGACGACAAGTTGGAAGAATACCTGATCTTGCCGTTTTCAGAAGTTATTACACAAATTATTCGCTACCGCAAACCCGAAGTAGCTTTGTTTGCAGCCACTACCGCAGGTCGCGAACTTGCCCCGCGTATTGGCATGAAAACAGGTTCGGGCGTTACGGCCGACTGTACAGGCCTTGAGATGGGCGATTATGTCGATCGGAAGAACAAACAGGTAATCCGCCCGATTCTGCACAGTCGCCGCCCTACTTACGGCGAAAGCAAACTGGCTACCATTCTCGGCTTTGTTTATCCGCAAATTTCTACCGCCCGTGCAGGCACGTTTGCCGTACCCGAAAGACAGAAAGGACGCACGGGAAAAATCGTGGAATTTACGCCGGAACTTAAAGAAAGCGAGTTTGTTGCCCAAATCATGGAAACCGTACGCGGCGAAGGCGGTTTGGCATCGCTTTTCGAAGCCGACATTATCGTTTCAGGAGGCCGCGGTACGGTGGGAGATGAACTCAAACTCGTAAAAGACCTCGCACAAGCCCTCAAAGACAAAGGTTTGAGAGCCGAATGGGCTTGTTCGCGCGTGGTAGTCGATGAAGGATACGCTGAATATGCCCGCCAGATTGGACAGACAGGCAAAACCGTTCGTCCGAAAATCTATGTGGCAATTGGCATTAGCGGCGCTATACAGCATATTGCAGGCATCAAGGAAGCGGGAAAAATCGTCGCCATCGACCACAATCCCAAAACCAACATTTTTCGTCATGCCGATTTCGGTATCTGCGGTGAATATCACGACATTGTACCCGAATTAATCGAAAGAGTGAAAACCGGATTCACGTTTGGAATTTAGGTTTCATGCTTACCCCACATTGCAGTTCATCAGATTATAAAATGCTGTAAAAAATCCAAGTCCATTTTTTCAAATTCCGATTTGTGCACTACAAATTTTCGTTTTGTAAAGGGTAGCAGTTTGTATTTAAGGCGTCGATAAATGGCGTCGACTTTGGGCGTCGGATCGCTGCATCGGCGGGTAATGATCACTTCGTCATAGCGGTTTTGAGATACGGTCAAAACCGCTTTTTGGGTCTTCATGATGCGGATGATTTCTTTCCACTGGAAATTAATAAC
>JAITJX010000125.1 GCA_031278765.1 Tannerella sp.
GCTTGTATTTTTCCAAATACGATACGGTAAAGAATATCTTCTGGAACGAATTTGCAAACGAAATTCCGAAAGACGA
This sequence comes from Tannerella sp., assembly GCA_031278765.1. Taxonomy (GTDB): domain Bacteria; phylum Bacteroidota; class Bacteroidia; order Bacteroidales; family Tannerellaceae; genus Tannerella. Next base: position 77 of record JAITJX010000125.1, read on the forward strand.
GGCAGATACATGGGCGATACTCCTGCTCCCCGAATGTGAAGAAGTCTTTGCCCAATATTCGCTATCCGATATTTTTGTATACGAGCCGGAATACGATTTACTCTACACCGAATTAACCGGCGCGATCGCCCTGTATCTCGAAAGCCGTGAGTTACAATAAGAAGGCGCACCTGAAAACCAACATGGAGGCTATCCGCATCGCCTTCACGCTGGACAGAGAAAAACGCAGGGCAACAGACGCGGAACGTGAAGTATTGCAGCAGTACAGCGGGTTCGGTGGGATAAAATGTATCCTGAATCCGGCGGACAAGGAATCGGACAGGGGTTACTGGACAAAAACCGATATGGAACTTTTCCCGATGGTTGCTGACCTGCACAGGCTCATTCGCGAAAACTCTAAAGATAAACAGGAATACAAACGCTATTTCAGCAGCCTGAAAAGTTCTGTTTTGACAGCCTTTTATACACCGCCGGAAGCGGTAAAGGCGCTTTCCGAAGCCTTGAAAGAAAATGGCATAACGCCCGTTCATTTCCTTGAGCCTTCGGCAGGAAACGGCGCATTTGCCGATGCTTTCAGGGAAACATTCCCGCAAAACAAAACCGTCTGTTTTGAAAAAGACCTGCTTACCGGCAAAATCCTTTCGCACCTGCATCCTGACGACAGGGTGCATGTAAGAGGCTTTGAAGAAATCGAAGCCCGACCGAATAAGCGTTTTGATATGGTTGCAAGCAACATTCCCTTTGGCGACACCGCCGTTTTCGACACGTCGTTTTCCAAAAGCAACGACCCTGCCAAACGGCAGGCCACGCAAAAAGTTCACAACTATTTTTTCCTCAAAGGCGTGGAAACGCTTCGCGAGGGTGGAATACTGGCTTTCATCACCTCGCAGAGCGTAATGAACAGCCCTCAAAACGAGCCTATACGACAATGGCTGATGGACAATACCAGCCTTGTTTCGGCAATCCGCCTGCCCAACAACCTGATGTTGGACAACACCGGAACGGAAGTGGGGAGCGATTTAATCATACTGCAAAAGAACAGCCATAAAACGGCATTAACTGCCGAAGAACAGACTTTAACAGGGAACTGTACCGTAACAACGCGCTTAGCCCGGTGCAACAGCAGCCGGAAAATCCAAAAGAATTGCCCCCGGAAGACATGGAAGAAATCGACGCGGCAGTCGAAGCCGTCAGAAAAGGAAAATGGAATGAGTTTGTCGCTGCACGTCCTTACATGACCGGAAGCGCTCAAAAGCCGGAAGAAAAACCGCAGGCACCGCCCGAAGTAAAACCACAACCGCCCAAACCCGCGCCCCCTGTCGAACGACAGCCCGTCCTGTCGCTGTATGACCTTTTCGGTTTTTCCGAAGAAGAACGTAAACAGTTGAACACTCAAAAACGCGGGAAGAGGAAAACTGCGCCGAAACAGGGACAACCCGTACAAGCCAATCTGTTTTCGCAGCCGACAACGGAAACGGCAAAGCACAGTAACGACACCGATAATAGCCGGACAAAACCCGTTTATCCCGTTTTTGATGCCCGTAAAGAAGAAATGGACAGGCAGAGGCGGGAACTGGAAAACCCCCGTCCCTATTCCGGCGTTTTGCAGGAACACCACAAACAAGGCTCATTAGTTGCGGAACAGAACGGACAAACCGGCTTCCTCCAAGAGCGTTACCGGGACGACGCCATTTTCAAATCACTGGAATTAAATCCTTTGCAGACTCAAAAAGCAAAACTCTATATTGAAATTCGTGATACCTACCATTCATTATATAATTATGAAGCAAAAGAACGGAAAGAAAACGCGGACTTGCGGCAGTTGCTCAATCTCCATTACGACACCTTTGTAAAACGCTACGGCAACCTGAATGATAAAAAGAACCTTGACCTTATCCAAATGGATGCCGGAGGACGGGAAATACTCTCCCTCGAACATCCCGATAACGGGAAACTTGTTAAAGCCGATATTTTTAATCAGCCGGTTGCCTTCAATCCCAATGAAATAACATAGGCGGATACCTCCATTGAGGCATTGTCCGCTTCGCTAAACAAGTTCGGCGAAGTCAATATCCGGTACATGCTTTCACTTATGCCTGAAAAGAGCGCGGAAGAAATGATTGAAGAACTGCACGGACGCATTTATTACAATCCGCTTGCGGGAGGTTACGAAACATCCGACCGCTTTATCGCCGGCAACGTGATTGAAAAGGCCGAAGCGCTGGAACAGTACCTGAAAGACAACCCGCAGAACGAACATAATCCCGAAACGGCCGAATCGCTCAAAGCCTTACAGGAAGCCATGCCACGCCCGATTACTTTCGAGGAACTGGACTTCAATTTTGGCGAACGCTGGATACCGGCCGGCGTCTATTCCCGCTACGCGGAATATCTTTTTAACGTAAAAACCAGCGTCAATTATGCTCCCAATAGCGATGAATATTCCGTTAAGGCAGATTACCGGACAATAGCCATTTCGGACAAATACGCCGTTCAGGGCGAGTTCAGACAGTACGATGGTGTCGCATTGATGAAACATGCCCTGCACAACACCACACCCAATATCACGAAAGCAGTCGAAACAACAGATAAGGAGGGCAAAAAAGTAACAGTCAAAGTGCGGGACGGCGAGAAAATCCAGTTGGCCAACAGCAGGATTGATGAAATCCGCACAGGCTTTTCCGACTGGCTGAACATGCAGTCGCCGGAGTTTAAACAGCGCCTGACAGACATGTACAGCCGCAAATTCAACTGCTTCGTCCGCCCAGCTTACGACGGCTCGCATCAGACTTTTCCCGGACTGGATTTAAAAGCGCTGGGAATCCCCGACCTGTACCAGAGCCAGAAAGACGCCATCTGGATGCTCAAGCAAAACGGAGGCGGGATATGCGACCACGAGGTGGGGGCAGGTAAAACCCTGATAATGTGCTGCGGTGCTTACGAAATGAAACGTCTCGGACTGGCCAACAAGCCGCTGATTGTCGGATTGAAAGCCAATGTACACGAGATAGCGCAAACATTCAAAACCGCCTATCCCAATGCCAAAATCCTGTACCCCGGAAAGGAAGATTTTACACCAAAAAACCGCGTGAAAATCTTCAATGAAATAAAGAACAATAACTGGGATACCGTGATACTGACGCATGACCAGTTTGGGATGATACCCCAATCACCTGAAATACAAAAACAGATTCTGGAAAAGGAGTTAGACAGCGTGGAAGAAAATTTGGAAGTGTTGCGTAATCAGGGGAAAAACGTATCGAAAGCCATGTTGCGCGGAGTGGAAAAGCGAAAAGAAAACCTCGAAGTCAAAATCAAAAACCTGACCGAACAAATCAAAAACCGTACCGACGATGTCGCTGACTTTAAGACAATGGGCATTGACCATATCTATATAGATGAAAGTCACCGATTTAAGAACTTAATGTTTACCACCCGCCATGACCGAGTAGCAGGCTTGGGTAATCCCGAAGGCAGCCAAAGAGCACTCAATATGCTGTTTGCCATTCGCACCATTCAGGAGAAAACAGGCAAGGATTTGGGCGCAACGTTTCTTTCCGGAACAACGATAAGCAATTCATTGACGGAACTGTATCTGCTTTTCAAATACTTGCGCCCAAAGGAACTGGAACGCCAGAACATCAACACCTTTGATGCGTGGGCGGCCGTATTTGCGAAAAAGAGTACGGACTATGAATTTTCCGTAACCAATGAAATCGTGCAGAAAGAACGTTTCCGGTATTTTATCAAAGTACCGGAGCTGGCAAGTTTTTATTCGGAGATAACCGATTTCAGGACGGCAAAAGACATTGGTATAGACCGTCCGGCAAAGAATGAAATTCTGCACAATATCCCGCTCACCCCGCAACAGCAGGAATTTATCGGAAAATTAATCGAATTTGTAAAGACAGGCAATGGCAAACTGTTGGGCAGGGGTGAACTGTCGGATAGCGAACAGAAGGCAAAAATGCTGATAGCCACCGATTATGCCCGTAAAATGTCGCTTGACATGCGCATGATTAGCCGTAATTACGATGACCATATTGATAACAAAGCCTCGCATTGCGCTGCCAAAATAGCGGAATATTACAAAAAATACGATACCCAAAAAGGAACGCAGTTTGTATTCAGTGATTTGGGAACGTACAAGCCGGGTGAATGGAATCCGTACAGTGAAATCAAACGCAAGCTGGTAGAAGACCACGGCATCCCCGCGCAAGAAATCCGCTTTATTCAGGAAGCAAAAACCGAAACCGCCCGTAAGACCATGATAAAGGCCATGAACGAGGGGCATATCCGCGTACTGTTCGGCTCAACCGAAATGCTTGGCACGGGCGTAAATGCCCAGCAAAGAGCCGTCGCAGTCCATCATCTGGATTCGCCCTGGCGACCGTCGGATTTGGAACAGCGTGAAGGCAGGGCTATCCGTAAAGGCAACGAAATTGCCAAACTGCACGCCGACAACAAGGTAGATGTTATCATTTACGCCGTTGAAAAAAGCCTTGATTCATACAAGTTCAATTTGCTTCACAACAAACAACTGTTTATTACCCAGCTAAAAACCAATAATATGGGCACACGAACGATTGACGAGGGCAGTATGGACGAGAAAAGCGGCATGAACTTTTCGGAATACGTCGCCATACTGTCGGGCAACACAGACCTGTTAGAAAAGGCGCGGCTGGAAAAGAAAGTCGCCGCCCTCGAAAGCGAGCGGAGAAGTTTTAATCAAAACAGGGCTTCTTCCGAATACAAATTGCAGGACATTGTCCGGCAGGTGGACGGACACCGGGAAACGGCAGAACGTGTCAAAAGCGACTGGAAAGATTTTCAAAGCCGGGTACAAAAGGATGCTGACGGCGCTTTCCTGAATCCTGTTCAGTTGAAGGATGTCGAAGGTTCAGACCCGAAAATAATCGGCAAAAAACTGAACGAGATAGCAGACAAAGCCAATACGAATGGAGAATATTTCAAAATCGGCACGCTCTACGGTTTTACGCTGCTGGTCAAAACGGAAAACACCCAAAAAGAAGGACTGTTTATGCAGGAAAACCGTTTTTTCATTGAAGGCGAAGGCAATGTAAAATACAGTTACAACAACGGTCGTATTGCCAACGACCCCGTTTTAGCCTCTCAAAACTTCCTGAAAGCCCTTGAAAAGATGCCCTCGCTAATCGAACATCACGAAGTCAAAGCGGAAACGCTGGCAATAGACATTCCGGCATTGCAGGAGGTGGTAAAGGCCACATGGCGCAGGGAAGATGAACTGAAAGAACTCAAAACGGAACTGGCTGCTTTGGACAGGAAAATACAACTGTCGCTCAAACCCGTTGACCAGGGTGAAGACCGGCAACAGGAAAAAAAGCAGCCGGAGGACGGTCAAAAACTGTCCGTTCCGCAGGAAAAGAAGGAACTGACGGAAGCAGAAAAAACCGTTCGGGAGATACATGCCTTATTTTCAGGGAAAAAGACCGCAAGCGATATGACAGGCAGGCAAGGTAACGATAATGGCGCGCATTCTTTTCCGGTACCGGAACGGGTGAAAGAATACAGAGAGGAAATGGGGGACAGGCTTGTCGTCGGCGGTATTCCGAAGCATGAAAATCAATCGAGAGGGTTTAAATTATGACGTATGATGAATTAAAGCAGCGACAGGGTTGGACACTGGAACAGAAAATCGACCATAGCGTGGGCGTTGTTTCTTCCTTCATGGAAAGAATGAACGGCAATCTGTACGTTTCGGTGAGTGGGGGCAAAGATTCGGGAGTAATGCTTGATATTATCCGCCGTTTTGTAGATAAAAACGTTTTGGCGGTCTTTTGCAATACCGGAAACGAGTATCCCGAAGTGGTGAAATTCGTCCGGCAAACGGATAATTTAACCGTTATCCGTCCCGATATGCACATCCGGCAAATCATTGAAAAATATGGATTCCCATTAATCAGTAAAGAACAGAGCCAGTACGTCCGTCAGGCAAAGCATACGAAGAGTGAGAGACTTAGAAATATCCGACTGTACGGAAGTATAAACGGTATCGGGAAAATTGCCGAGCGGTGGAAATTTTTGATTGACGCACCTTTTGATGTCAGTGAAAAGTGCTGTGATTTTTTAAAGAAGAAACCTTTTCAAAAATTCCAGAAGCAATCGGGTCTGTTTCCGGTCATCGGTACAATGGCGAGCGAAAGCCGTCTGCGTTTTCAAAAATGGCTCAAACACGGCTGCAATTCGTTTGAAACAAACATGATAGCAAGCTATCCGCTGTCGATATGGACTGAAGCCGACGTATGGGATTATATTCTTCGTAAATTTAATCTGCCCTACAGTCCGATTTACGATATGGGGCTAAAACGCACAGGATGTATGTTTTGCGGATTCGGCTGCCACCTGAAAAACGACAGGCGGTTTTA
>JAITJX010000179.1 GCA_031278765.1 Tannerella sp.
ATGTGAGTACGGACAATCTCTTCTACGCCACCAACAGGGCGTTGGCGGACGTGGGAAAAGGATGCTTCATTAACTACTCTCATATTGCTGCTTAATTTTGATTACTTACTTAATAAAAAAATCAATAACATGTAACCGCATTCGCATTCAGTTCGTCAAAGGATGGTTTCCGCCACCAGCTGACCGTCGAAGAGGTTAAGTACCCGTCCGGCAAAGCCGGCGTCATGCTGGCTGTGCGTTACCATGACGATAGTCGTACCGTCTTTGTTCAGCTCGGTAAGGAGGTTCATCACTTCGAGGCCGTTTTTCGAGTCGAGGTTACCGGTCGGTTCGTCAGCGAGGATCAGTTTTGGATTGGCAACCACAGCCCGTGAAATGGCGACGCGCTGTTGCTGACCGCCGGAGAGTTGTTGCGGGAAATGTTTGATACGGTGTCCGATTTGCATCCTTTCCATTGCTTCCGTCACTTTCCGTTTTCGCTCCGAAGCATTTACACCCATATAGAGTAGCGGCAGTTCGATGTTCTCATAGACGTTCAATTCGTCTATCAGATTAAAACTCTGGAATACAAAGCCGATTACACCTTTTCTCAGCCGGGTGCGTTCCGATTCGGGAAACCGGCTGACGTCCATTTCGTTGAGGTAATATTTCCCGTCGCTGAGGTTATCCAGCAGTCCGAGGATATTGAGCAGGGTTGATTTCCCGCAGCCCGAAGGTCCCATTATGGCGACAAATTCGCCTTCTTTGATTTCAAAACTTACGCCGCCCAATGCATGCGTTTCTACTTCTTCCGTGCGGAAGATTTTTGATAAATTTTCTGTTCTAATCATTTTGTTTTATGTTTTTTTAAAGGTTTATTTCTTTTAGTTAAAAAAAAATATTTATTAATAAAATCTGTAATTGTATATATATAAACGTTCAATCTCCAATATATATTGTATCCCACTGCTTCCGGACGAAACCGGTCTTGCATCTTTCTGCTTCTCCGCCAATGGATGTATTATAATAATGTAAATAAATATATTATTTCAGTATAATTTCTACCGCATCGCCGAAGGAATCGTATGCCGATACAATCACACGGTCGCCCGGTTGAAGCCCTTCCAGTATTTCATACTGTCGCGGGTTTTGCCGTCCGATAGTAATGTTTGTCCTGACAGCCTTATCGTCCGATTCGCTGAGTTTGAAAATCCATTGTCCGCCGGTGGACTGAAAAAAGTTTCCCCGATCGATAATTATGGTATCTTCCATTAGTCCCAGTTCGATTTGTATCCGATAATTTTTGCCGATACGGATGTTTTCCGGATGTTTTCCGATGAAAAGCAAATCAATGTCGAATTGTCGATCCTTAACTTCGGGGTTGATGCGGATAATTTTCAAGGGGAATTTTTCGTCCTGATATGTAACGCTGGCCGGCAGTCCGGCTGTAATCCGGTCAATATAATATTCACTGATTTTGGTGCTAAGTTTGACCTGGTTTACGACTTTCAGTTCGCCAATATCCGCTCCGGCGGTTATTCTTTCGCCCTGAATCACGTTGAAGAAGCTCAACTGCCCGTCAAAAGGAGCGCGTACAATCAGGTCATTTAATTTATTGCGGCTACGTTCGAAACGTTTCTCCTCACGGTTTAAATCACTGCGCATCAAATTGGTCTGGATAATGTTCAACAAAGAGTCGTGTTTCAGTTCTTCGAGAATCAGGCGTGTATTTTCCTTATTGAAAATATATTCATCCAAAGCAACTTCATATTGTGCCTTGCTTTTTATTCCGATGCTATATTCCTCCTGGTTCAAAATATTTTCCTTATTCAAGCGGTCTAACTTGTAAATAGTTTCCAGGCTTTGTCGTTTTAGTTCGGACAGACGCCGTTCCATTTGAATCTGTTTTTCGTGATAATTCATCTGATACCTTGCCAGTCCGTCACGTTCGTCTTCGATGGTGCGAATCAGTTCGGGATTATTCAATACCAGTATCGTGTCGCCGGTTTTGAGCAGGCTGCCGTCTTCGGCTACGATTCGTTCTACACTGCCCGACTCAAGACTGTTCAACTTGACGGTCAGTTTGGGCAGGACGACACCTTCCACATCGAGGTATTCCGTAAATTCTCCCCTCTTGACCTCTGCAATGGTTAGTTTTTCTCTTTCGTAACGCAATCGTTGCGGGCCAAGACTCATAATGAGCAAATAAACGATAAGCGCCGTAATCCCTCCCCCTGCAAGGAGATGATACCTGTACCGGACTATCGCCGGTTTCTTTTTTAACTGTATATCCATAATCTTTATAAAGCATGTAAATTTTTATTCATATTAATTCCGACAGATCAATGAACATGCCGGTATTCTCTTATTTTATCAACAATTGATAATCTTCCGTTATCGGGATATTTTTTTCAAAATCGAACAGGGTGAGACTCCGTAAGGTATAATAGAGCCCCCAGTAGCTTGATAACGTGCTGATATAATTCCTCCTGGCAGCATCTTTATCAGCAATGGAAGCGTTCAGATCCAGTATGTTCGATTTCCCAAGCATATACAGTTTTCGGGCAATCTCATTGCGTCGTTCCGCAGATAAATCTGTTTTTACCGCGACTTCCAAACGTTTAGACAGCAGGTTAAACTGATTGACCACTTTCGTGACATTCTGCTCGAAATTACTTCTATCCTGTTCTGTCTGGGCATAAACTATATCTCGGTTAGACTTGGCCACCTGAATTTTTCCTTTACTTCGTCCCCAATCGAGAATTGGAAAGGATATTCCGATTTCAACATATTGCTGGTTTAGCGGGTTTTGGTAAGCAGATTCAAAATTTTCTCCCGTCTGAGCCAAACCAAGTTGCATAAACAGATCAGCTTTCAAACCGGCATTTCCCCTGGCATAAGCCAGATTACTCTCGCTTTGTTTCCGCTGATATTCCATGTTCAGGATGTCAGGGCTGTTTTCAACCGCCAGTAACAAGGTTTTTTCTATATCCACCCGGTTCAACGGAATATTATTATCTATTTGTACCGTTATCCTGACCGGTTCCTTGATTCCCAGATAAGAACGCAGGTCTTCCGTCCGTTCATCGACTTCCAGGCGGGTATTGAGCTGGTTACTTTCTTCACTTAGTCGGTTGACTTCCAGTTGCAACATCTCATTTTCGGTAATGGTTCCGATTTCATAACGTCCTTTGGCAAAAGAATACAATGTGTCTGCGTTGGCATAATTGGTAACGGCAATTTCCATATTGGTCTGTGCATATGCCAGATTAAAGAATTTGACGACCGCATTAGCGGCCACCAGTTCAAGTGTCTCAATATAGGTTTTCTTAGCTGTCTCGAATTGCAGAGGTGCAAGTTTCCGGTCCCATTTCAAACTATTGTAGCCAAGCAAAGACTGTTGATAGCCGATTGTCACCGGAGTAGATTTGTAAGTAAAACTCTTGCTATTTAATATATCCGTACGTTGTAAAGCAGTTTGGATGAAGAAAGCGCCACCGGTCAGAGCGATATTTTGGGTAATGGAAAGCGAAGCGTCTGTCCGGAGAAGATTTTGCGGAATATATCGCACTGTCCCGTCCGGCAACGTAATGGAATTGATAGAGTGGTTGAAATTGGGAGAAGATGTAAATGTTAAAGAAGGAAGGAAATTTGCTTTATAATAGACATAATTCCAGTAAGAAGACCGGAAGCTATGACGCGCATTCAAAACCGAGGGCGATTGACGGCGCGCCATTTCAACAACATCATTCAGCGTCAGCAACAATATAGAATCTCCAACTTGAGGAAAAACTTTTCCGCTAACGGATAGTAATACAAATAGACAAATAATTTTTTTCATGCTTTTTATATTTACATTATACTTACAATTATTATACCAAAATCGTAAAATAATTAATAACAGTATGATATAGAATTTCAGCAACTTGCAGCGAGTGCTGTTGCGCACACATTGCGTGCGGTTATGCACTTGTTTTCCATCGGAAAAGATTCGTATCTTTGCAACATGGAAAAGAAAGGAAAAATATTAATTATAGACGACAACGAAGACATACTCCTTGCCTTAAACATGTTGCTACAAACTTATTTCGAGAAAATCAAAGTCAGTACGAGTCCGGAAAAGATCAAATACTACCAAAGAACCTTTCAACCGGATTTGATTCTATTGGATATGAATTTTCATAAGGACGTAGTCAGCGGACAAGAAGGGTTCTATTGGTTGAAAAAGATTCTCGAAAATGACCCCGAAGCAGTAGTGATTTTCATGACAGCCTACGCTAATGTAGATAAAGCAATTCAAGCCATCAAAGCAGGGGCTACCGATTTTGTCTCCAAGCCATGGGAGAAAGAAAAATTACTTGCAACCCTCTCCGCAGCGCTGAAACTCAGCAAATCGCGTGAAGAGATTGAAAACCTGAAGGCACAATTACAAACCTTGAACAAGCCTACGCCCATAAAAGTTATCGGGAAATCGAAAGCCATGCTTGAAGTCTTCGAAACAATAGAAAAACTCTCACAAACAGAAGCCAATCTGTTAATACTGGGAGAAAACGGTACGGGAAAAGATTTAATTGCCAATGCCATATATCTTAACTCTCCACGCAAAGACAAGCTTTTCACCATGATAGATTTGGGTGTTGTGCCGGAAGCCCTTTTTGAAAGCGAACTGTTTGGATATGAAAAAGGAGCTTTTACGGATGCACGTAAAAACAAAGCCGGACGAATGGAAATCGCTTCGGGCGGTACGCTTTTCATGAATGAAATCGGAAATCTCTCACTCTCTATGCAGGCAAAACTGCTCACCGCCATAGAGAAGAAAGAAATTTTCAGATTAGGCTCCACCCATGCTCTTTCGATTGATGTACGTTATATTTGCGCTACAAACAGCGACATCTACAATGCCGTTTATCAGGGAGAATTTCGGCAGGATCTACTCTATCGCATCAATACGATAGAAATCCGGATGCCACCCTTACGAGAACGTGGAGAAGACATATTCCTTTTAGCAGAACATTTCCTGAAACAGTTTGCTCACAAGTATAGAAAGAATATCGACAATTTTTCGGAAGATGCCAAAAATAAACTCAAAACCTATCACTGGCCGGGAAATGTACGCGAGCTACAAAACATAATTGAACGAGCCGTAATCCTCTCGTCCGATAATATCTTAAAAGGTAACTGTATTATTATACAGTCAAACGAACGACGGCAGGAATTAGAGAATTTGAACTTGGAAGAGATGGAACGGAAAATAATCGAAAAGGCATTATTGCGTACCGGCGGAAATATGAATAAAGCTGCGGAATTATTGGGAATTACAAGGTTTTCTTTGTATCGGAAACTTAAAAACGAAGAATAACGGTTTAATATGTATAATTTCATTTGAAAAGCAGGTACAACTATAAACTAAAAGTCCGGATTTTATGCATCTCTTTATCGGGCATTGCAACCGGATTTTGCCTCTCACGCGGATGGTGGTGGGAAGGAGGCATCTGTGTTTTGGTTACCGCTTTATTTGTTCGGCATCTTGGTTTGTTTCAAGAACGCAGCATTAAAGATATGAAACGACTGATCAATTCCATTCGTCTCTCGGAATTTAATATCTCTTTTAAGAGTTTTGAAAAAAAAGGGTTGGCCCCGGAACTGATCCCGGAAATGGAGAACTCCATTTCCAAGTTTAACGAGAAATTAAGAAAAATGGAATCCGAGCAGCATTTCTTCGATGCCTTGTTAAACAGGATTGATTTCGGACTACTTGTCATGAACTCACAAAATCAGGTTGTTTGGATCAACAAAGCTGCCTTAGACGTTTTCGGTAAACCTCAACCCAAAATATTATCGGACTTGGAGAAGGTTTCAAAAGGGTTACCGGAAATCCTGAATCACTTAATCCCACATGAAACCAAAATCATCGAGATAATCGGAAATAAAAAAACTCACCGCATGGCTGCAACAAGCATCTATTTTTATACCGAAGGCAAATCATTAAAGATTATCAGTTTGAAGAACATAGAGATCGTATTGGAAGTCAATGAGAGCGATGCGTGGAAAAAACTCATTAGCGTATTGACCCATGAGATCATGAATTCACTCACTCCCATCATTTCCCTTTCCGACACCTTCTCGGAACAACACATCGACAAACCAGAAATGATGGCAGAAGCCATGCAGGCCATTCATCGCAGAAGTTCGGGACTAATAAACTTCGTAAGTAATTACAAGAGATTAACACAAATTCCCGAACCGGTTAAGACCCGTTTTGCGGCAACGGAATGGATGGAGAACATTTACAATTTACTTGCCGCAGCCGGATTTCAATTCAAATACGACATTGAACCCGAAAACATCGAAATAAATGCAGACCGCGCAATGATGGAACAGGTGATGATCAATCTAATCAAGAATGCCTGCGAATCATCCTCGTCCGACATACCTCCCGATGTGCGGGTACATATCGGAAAGGATGCCTGCCAACGCCCGCTCATACGAGTATCCGATACCGGTAAAGGCATCTTGCCGGAAGTAATGGACAAGATTTTCGTTCCTTTCTTCACAACCAAATCCGGCGGCTCAGGCATTGGTCTAAGCATCTGCCGACAAATCATTAACTTACACAGAGGCGCCATTTCCGTCCGCTCTAAACCGGAAAAAGGCACTTGTTTCACGATTATACTCTGAAGTCCGCGTCCCGTTTTTAACCCTCATCAATACAGGAGATTTCACTGACGCATCCTTTTATGAAAAAAACATTTTTTATTCTTTCCTCTTTGGAAATTCCGAATTTTCATATACTTTTGTCACTGTTAATATTCTAACATAAATTCTAACATAAAATATATAATAAAATGATACACAAAACAATTTTTTCCCTGCTTACAACCTGCTACATGCTATGCCTGCTGCCTTTAGCGGCACAAGACAAGGTGCAAATTATCGCACACCGCGGATACTGGCAATCACGTGGCGCAGCTCAAAACTCAATCGCGGCGCTCGAAGCCACAGACAGAATTAACGCATACGGAGCGGAGTTTGACGTACACTTAACGGCTGACAGTGTGCTTGTCGTAAATCACGACACTACCATCAAAGACATAAATATTCAAAAATCGCCGTACGCTGCCATCAGGGATTCCATGCTTGCCAACGGAGAAAAAATCCCAACCTTACGCGAATACCTGGAAGCCGCTAAACGCACAAATATCCGACTTATCTTCGAACTCAAGCCACACGAAACACCCGAACACAACCGTATCGCGGCACGCCTCTCGGTTGAACTTGTAACGGAAAAGAAACTAATGCACCGCACGGATTTTATAACCTTCAACATAGATGCGGGAAAAGAACTGATCCGCCTTGCTCCCCAAGCCGATGTGTACTACCTCAACGGCAACTTGTCGCCCAAAGAACTGAAAACTCTCGGATTCGCCGGATTAGACTATCATTACGACATAATGCGCAAACATCCCGAATGGTTCAAACAGGCAAAAGCATTGGGGCTTGGCGTCAATGTATGGACCATAAACGACACAATACTGATGCGCGAAATGATAGATGCCGGAGCAGATTTCATCACAACGGATATTCCGCATGATGCATTAATTTTCATCTCATCGCTAAACAAATAACGGATCATAACAATATAAACGCCCGACGGATATTCTTCCGTTGAAACACACTTCCGTTGAAACACACATCGGAACTTTTGGATTATTACACAATAAAATATTTTAAAACAGATGAAACGACTTTTCGGATTAATGCTTCTCTCCACCGTAGTATTCGGTTGCGGGAAAACGCAAAAGATGCACAAGCAATCTTTTAAAATGATTGAGCCGGTAGATTTTTCACACGTAAAAATTACGGATAACTTCTGGGCGCCGCGCCTCAAAAGCCACGCCACAACAACGCTCGCCGTATGTATCGACCAGATTGAGAACAAGACCGGACGAATCCGGAACTTTGAAAATGCAGCGAAAAAAGAAGGTAAACATTCAGGCATCTTCTTTGACGATTCGGACGTTTATAAGGCGCTCGAAGGCATTGCCTATACCTTGAAGAATCACCCGAATGACGCACTGGAGCGAAAGGCCGACGAGTGGATCGACAAATTCGCCGCCGCACAACAGCCCGACGGATACATCAATACCTTCTATACGCTTACCGGTCTCGAAAAACGCTGGCAGAACATGGACAAGCACGAAATGTACTGCGCAGGACACATGATCGAAGCCGCCGTTGCCTACTTCCAAGCCACCGGCAAACGCAAACTGCTCGACATCTCCATCCGCATGGCCGATCACATGATGTCCCTTTTCGGACCAGGAAAACGGCATTGGGTGCCGGGACATGAAGAAATTGAACTCGCTCTGGTGAAACTCTACACTACAACCGGTAATGAAAAATACCTCGATTTTGCCGCCTGGCTGCTCGAAGAACGCGGACACGGACACGGTAGCAAAGGCAACGAAGGCACATGGAATCCCATCTATTACCAGGATGACAAGCCTGTACGCGAGATGACCGACATTGCCGGACATGCCGTCCGCGCTATGTACCTCTATTGTGGGATGGCCGATGTGGCTGCGCTTAAGCGCGACACAGGATATGTCGAAGCCATGCGCCGCCTCTGGGACGACGTCGTGCTGCGCAACATGTACATCACCGGCGGCATTGGCTCTTCGCATCACAACGAAGGCTTTACCAACGATTACGACCTGCCCAACTACGAAGCCTACTGCGAAACTTGCGCTTCAGTCGGAATGGTTTACTGGAATTGGCGTATGAATCAATTTACCGGCGACTCGAAATATATCGACGTGCTCGAACGCTCGATGTATAACGGCGCACTGGCAGGCATCTCGCTTGCCGGAGACCGCTTCTTCTACGTCAATCCCCTCGCTTCAAAAGGACAACATCACCGTCAAGCGTGGTACGGATGCGCCTGCTGCCCAAGCCAGATTTCCCGTTTCCTGCCTTCCATTGGCAACTACATCTACGGGGTTTCCTCCGACGCCATTTGGGTAAACCTCTACATCGGCAACTCGGCGGAGTTCAAAGTCAATAAAAAATCCGTCAAACTGCGTCAGGAAACCGCTTATCCGTGGGATGGTGTCGCGACGCTAATCATCGAATCCGTTTCTGCCCCAATGACGGAAACCATTCGCCTGCGCCTGCCCGACCGGAACACGTCGTATATTATCGACGTCAACGGTGAGACGCTCGTTTCGCCCGCCATCGAAAAAGGTTATGCCGTCCTCAACCGCGAATGGCGCGCCGGCGACAGGATTACCCTCACATTAAATATGCCCGTCGAAGTTGTTGCCGCCGATCCGCGCGTCAGCGAAAACGTCGGTAAGCGTGCCCTCCGGCGCGGTCCGCTCGTTTACTGCGCTGAGGAAGTCGATAACGCAGGCGCTTTCGACCAAATCGCCTTTTCGCCGGAAACATCGTATCAAGCAACCTTCCAACCCTCGCTGCTCAACGGCGTGATCGCCGTCACGGCTGCAAACGGCAACAAGTCGTTTACATTAATACCATACTATGCCTGGGATAACCGCCAAGCTGGGCAAATGAAAGTATGGATTGATTATGCCGAAGAATAATATTCGGTTATTCGGGGAATTTCCACGGATTACGGTATGATGGCCGGATATATTTATTGGCTTCGGATATATTAAATTTTTTACTCCGCTCATCATAGATCAGGGCGCCGCCGCCTGTCCTGACCCCGATATTCCCGATATGCGCATATAAGGCGCACAACCTGCCGTTCTCTACCGTACAGGACGTTGCAGGATGGCGCGTTTTCACACATTCCAGAAAATTTGTTACATGTCTCGGATGGTCTTTCCCGTCTGTTCTTACCTTCACCGCTTCCGTTCGGTTGTTTTCGGGATAGACTTCCCAATCCTCTCTGTTGGCAACAAGCGTGCCGTTAGTACCACGGAACAGCACGCCATAGTTCTTTCCGTAAGGTCCTGTCTCTACGCCCGCATTGTTCTCCCATTCAATGAGAAAATCATCAAACTGATATGTAACGGACATGGTGTCGAACGTTTCATGCGCTCCGTCCGGTATCAGAAACTTACCGCCGCCGGCAAGCGTTTTCAAAGGCATGTTTTTGACATTAAATCCCCACAGCGCCATGTCGAGCAAATGTACGCCCCAGTCTGTAATCAGTCCCCCGCCATAGTTCCAAAACATACGCCATGAGCCGTGGAAACGTTGTGCGTTAAACACAATCTTTGGCGTCGGTCCCAACCATGTTTCAAAATCAACTTCTTGCGGCGCCGAAGCATCAGGACCAAGCGGCGCCATAGCTGCATAATTGAAATTCGCCCACACATGCGCTTTACTGATCTTACCCAGCTTACCACTATGCAGATATTCAATCATCTCATGCCAGAGGTTACCGCTGCGTTGCTGTTGTCCGACCTGCACTATACGATTGTATTTTTTAGCGGCAGCCACCATTGCGTCACACTCGGCAATGCTGTTGGCAAGCGGTTTTTCGACATACACGTCTTTACCGGCTTTGCAGGCGTCCACAAATTGCAGACAGTGCCAATGATCGGGAGTCCCGATAATAACGACGTCTATATCTTTTCTGTCAAGCAATCTGCGATAATCGCCATACGTATCCGGTTTTTTTCCTTGCGACCGCATCAATTCCTCGGCTCGCGCAGACAGTATTCCCGCGTCGATGTCGCACAACGCAAGACAACGTACTTCCTTATGGTTAAGAAATGCCGATAAATCGCTCCATCCCATACTCCGACAGCCTATCAAGCCCACATTAACAGTATCGCTTGGCGGCGCAGCATGTGAAACGTTTACCGATGAAATAGATCTTGCCATTGACGGTACAGCCATACCTGCCGCAAGCGCTGCGGAGGATTTAATAAAAGTTCTTCTGTTGATAATCATGATTTTTTATGGTATTTATAAATTATTTGAGCATCAAAGATAAACATTTTCCTCCAAACTGCCATCGCGTGTCCGCAAAATAATAACAAAAAACATACAATAATTTAAGATTTAGAAACTGTTTAAATTTCATTGAAAAATAATTCTATTGATCATCAGCATAATAAAAGCAACATTAACGACAGCGACGCTTGCCTCTACCGTCCTTTCATAATCTTTGGACAAACG
>JAITJX010000200.1 GCA_031278765.1 Tannerella sp.
AGCAGGATCAAATAAATCATAAAAATCACAGTTCAGACAAAAAGCAGTATCTTTGCGCCGGAAATAATTTATTCGAAAATGAAGAAAAATGCTGAAAACAAAGGAACAACGGCAACCGACACCCTGAAAAACGTGGTTGCAGGCAAGGCGTCGATGCCGGAGGGTCGGCGCAGAGCGGTACCAGGATGGTAGAGGATGTATAAAATCAAAGCGAGACATGATGAGAATACAAATTCTGTTTATATTAGAGAGTCTGTTTACTGTGGCGGCTTTTTCTCAGCAGGCTTATTTTGCAGACGGATACCATGGCGGTATTTACGGGCATTATCCCTTGTGGCATACACAATTTATGATTGATCAGCTGGATGAACATCCCGACTGGAAAATTCATTTGGAAATAGAGCCTGAAACTTGGGACAGCGTGAAATCAATTACCCCCGAAGTATACGCCCGTCTCAAAAAGATTGCCGCAGATCCCAGAATTGAATTTACCAACCCGACTTACGCTCAACCTTATTGTTTCAATATCTCCGGCGAAAGTATTATCAGGCAATTTGAATACGGAATCCGGAAGATCCGGCAACATTTTCCGGACGTGAAATATTATACCTATTCTTCGGAAGAACCCTGTTTTACCAGCGCATTGCCTCAACTGTTGCGATCTTTTGGATTTCTATATGTCGTATTGAAAAATCCCGATACATGCTGGGGCGGTTATACGAAAGGAATCGGAAACGGCCTTATCTGCTGGGAGGGTCCTGACGGAACGGACATTGAAACAGCGCCCCGTTACACCTGCGAAGCGTTTGAAAACCATTCTACATGGCAAACTGCTGCCTGGAACAATTCCGGCGAATATTTGCGAGCCTGTTTCGATGCAGGTATCCGGAATCCGGTGGGTATGTGCTATCAGGATGTCGGCTGGAAAAACGGTCCCTGGATCGGTTTTGGAGAAAACATCCGGAACCGGTCGATCTATATAACCTGGAAAGACTATTTTTCGAATATTGTATCGGAAGAAACAGCCGAAAGGTATAAATTATCACAGGAAGACATACAGGTAAGTTTGATGTGGGGCAGTCAGGTCTTGCAGCGGATTGCTCAACAGGTTCGTCATGCGGAAAACGTGATTGTCAGGGCGGAAAAAATACTGTCGATGGCTTCCGTAGAGAAAAATACAAGTTTTCCGGATTCATTGCTCGACGAGGCCTGGCGTACTTTGATGTTGGCGCAACATCATGATTCGTGGATTGTGCCTTACAACCGTTTGAAAAAATACCGCACCTGGGCAGACGAAATCGCTTTGTGGACAGCTAACACGGATCAAATTTCGGAACATATCATACAAACGTCAATAAATAATAACACAGCAGACAATAACCAAAGTCGAGGAAATTATCTGAAAATTTACAATACGCAGCCGCAGCCGCGAACAGAAATTATTTCCGTAGAAATATCGGATAAATTCGCTTCCAAACAGATAAATCTCATTGACTGTAAAGGAAAAATATGGGAAACGGCAATACAAACCAGAGAAAACGGCACTTATCTGACGGCGCAAGTATCCGTGCCCGCATTTGGTTATACGACCTTGCGCATGGAAGAAAAGCCAAAGCAGAAAAACAAAACGCAAATCCTTTCCTCAAACGAATGTATCATGGAAAACGACAGTTATTTAATTGTATTTGACCTCTCGCAGGGCGGTAATATCAAAAGTTTAATCGCTAAAAAGTCAGGGAATAAAGAATTTGTCGATACGGCGCATTTGCATGGATTCAATGAAATAAGCGGTTTTTTTTATGAGAAACAACGACGTATTTCCAACAGGGAGCAACCTGCGCGGGCATCTGTTTTGGAAGACAATTTATTTCGGAAACAAATCCGGATCGAATCAATGATTGACGAATCGCCCTGTATTCAAACCATCACTTTGAACCACTCGCAGGAGCAAATTGATTTTGATCTGCAAATCCATTGGAAAAACAATCCGAAAATCGGTGAATTTCACCAAACGAACTGGCGTGATAACCGCAGAGCATTCTATGACGACCGGTTCAAATTGAACGTACTGTTCCCCTTAGCCTTAAATAATCAAAAAATATACAAAGACGCTCCTTTTGACGTTTGTGAAAGCCGGTTGGAAAATACGTTTTATAATACCTGGGACAGTATCAAAAATAATATTATCGTGCATTGGGTAGACGTCGTTCAGCAGGACAGTTCGTATGGTATGGCTCTCCTGTCCGATCATACTTCCTCTTATTCGCATGGGGCGGATTTCCCGTTGGGATTGACCTTGCAGTATTCGGGCGTCGGTTTATGGGGAATGAATTATGCGATTACAGCGCCATTGCACGTAAAGTACGCTCTAATTCCGCATCGGGGAAAATGGGACAAAGCCGGTATTGGAACGAAAAGCAATGAATGGAATGAGCCGTTGATCATTTCTTTTCAAGAAAGCGGAGCAACCTGCGAACGTTCTTTCTTGCAATTCGACCGGAGAGGCTACGAACTGACGGCGCTTAAATCCGAAGGCGGCGATCTGCTCCTGCGGATATTCAATCAGGAAAACGACGGACAACCACTCACTATTCAATTCGGATTTCCGGTATTGAAATGCGAAGAAATAACTCTCAACGGCGAACGCTTAAACACCGATATTTCTTTGCAAAAAAACAACAGCATTACCGTAGCCATACCTCGATTCGGAATAAAAACGCTCCGGCTTCTGCGGTAAATTCACCTTCCAACTTGCCTCGCCTTTGGAATATTTGTTGTACTTTTGTCGTTATTTAGTAACAATCAGACAAATAAAAAAGGTTTAGACAATCTCATAAAAAGATGAATATGAGTAACGAGTTTAATAAGGAAGATTTTTCGGGTCATGGCTCAAATCCATTGAATTTATTAAGCGGTATCCAAAAATAGTCCTGACTTGAAATAATATCGTTCGATATACATCCCTGTTACGTTATCATGAATTTGTTCATTTTTGGAA
>JAITJX010000013.1 GCA_031278765.1 Tannerella sp.
AAGGGCAGGTCAAGCCGGTACTCCTCCTCCGCCGCCAGGGTGAAGAAGAGCTGGTCCGTAAAGACGGAAAGAAAGCTCTCTCCCGCCAAACTGAAAAATGACAAAATTTTCTAGAACCCTATTGACAAGACGAATTCTGTCCTGTACGGTATACTCATGGATTTTGGCGTTAAACTGAAACGGCTAAGGCAGTCAAGGAACGAAACTCTGCACATGGTAGCGATGGGAACAAACATTGACATGACCTTGTTATCGAAATTTGAACGGAAAGAGAGGATTCCTACTACGGAACAGGCAAAAAGAATAGCTGCCTATTTTTCGATGGATATTAATGAGCTGGCTATCGAACTTACTGCCGAAAAAATAATTTTTGAGTATGGTCTGAATGATATTACTTATAAGGCTGCGAATCTGGTCCGGGAGGCGTATGTGGAATATAACGCCTGCGAGACAACAAAGGAATAAACATGATAAAATTATTGACGGACAAAATAAATTTGATTTTCAGTGATGCAATAGACGGCATGAAAAAATTGCCTGATAACAGTTATGATTTGGCAATATGCGATCCGCCCTATGGGGCGGCAACAGAAAAAAAGTGGAGTTATGACAGCAAAAAAAGCATAGCCGGTTTTGGGGGTAATTGGAATCTCAATAATGAGGCATGGGATTTACTGAAAAAAAACGACAACTTTACATCTACTTTTGTGTGGCTAAAAGAGCTGAAAAGACTGGTAAAACCAACAGGGTCAATCTGGATTCATTCTACCTACCATAATTCAGGTTTCGTCAATACTTGCTGTCAATTGCTGAATTTGGAAATTATTAATGAGATTGTATGGTATAAACGCAATGCGTTTCCCAACTTGTCAGCCAGAAGAATAACCGCAAGCCACGAAACAATTCTATGGGTGCATACGGGCGAGGCGGCGCGTAAATATTATTTCAATTATGAAGCGGCAAAAAAAGCCTCATTTCCCGAGGATAAACTGAAAGAAGGGGGGAAACAATTAAGAACTGTTTGGGATATACCAAACAATAAATCAAGAGACGAACTTGCATTTGGAACGCATCCAATGCAAAAACCGCAACGGCTTGCAGACAGAATTATCCTGGTTTCAGCAATCAAAGGAGGCAATTTACTGGTTCCATTCTCAGGTTCAGGGACAGAAATAATAGCAGGGTTAAAGAACGATATGTATGTTACCGCCTTTGAAAATAACAGAGAATATTATGACTTGTCTGTCAGGAGAATAAATCAATATATTAAGGACTCAAGGGAGCTTCTGATAAAATGTTAGGACACAAAGCGAATTTTCCGCCGGTAATAAAATGGTCCGGGAGCAAGAGAAGCGTTGCGAAACATTTGTCCGCATATCTTCCCGAAGGAAAACGGTATTTTGAGCCCTTCCTCGGCGGCGGCGCTCTCCTGCCATTCAGAAATATCGCCACTGGACTTGCCGGCGATATAATCCCGGAATTGATAAATCTCTGGAACGCAATAAAGATCACACCCGAACTTGTCGCTAAAGAATACAGGAAAAGATGGATAAAATTGCAGAAAGAAGGATATGAAATATTTTATAAAATCAGGGATGATTTCAACCGCACAAGAAATGAGCATGATTTTCTATTCTTGACGCGAACCTGCGTCAATGGCCTTATACGATACAACAACAAAGGAGAATTCAACAATTCATTTCATTTGACCAGACCGGGGATAAACCCTGAAAATTTGAAAGAAGTTATTTTTCAATGGCATCTTGTTATTAAAGGCATTGATTTTTATAACTGCGACTACCGTGATTTAACAAGCCAAACCATGAAAGGAGACTTTGTTTTTTTTGACCCGCCCTATGGCGGCACAAAGGGCCGTTACACGAAAGAAAAAATCGATCTCCCTGAATTCTTCTCCGAACTTGACCGGCTGAATTGCCGAAATGTCAAATGGATGCTGACTTTTGACGGACAAGCCGGCGACCGTAACTATTCCTATGATTTGCCAAAAGAGTTATATCGACATAAAATATTTATGAAAACCGGTCATTCACCGTTTACCAAACTTATGAACACAACTATTGATGATGTGAAAGAATCAGTATATCTTAACTTCAATCCCCCGGCCAAACTCACTGCAACGGCTCCTGATAATATCGACAAGGAAGCTACATTGTTTGCCACAATAGATATGTAAAACAGTTGGTTTTTGATTGCCGGCAAACTGAAAAGCGAGAACAAAATCCAATCTCTTTGTTTCCAGGCTTTTTCTGATTTCTTCTTCGTTCCTATAGCAAAACGCTCCGCCGGAAAAAATCTTGAAATCGCCTGTGGAAAATTGACCGTTTTTGAATAAAGTCCAATTTGCATTACCTTTCCGAAATGCAGTCGGCTGGTTCGCAAAAAGAAGCAAAATGTAACTCTTGAGTCTCAATCCAATCTTGTCTTCGAGATTCGAATAACTGTTTTTCGATTCAATCGACAAGAAAATGATCCCATTGTCCATATTCAATTGTATAAC
>JAITJX010000028.1 GCA_031278765.1 Tannerella sp.
GGATATGAAACAGGTATTAACAGCAGGGCAGGAACATCACCTGTTCTCATAAAACAACAGAAAAATGAAATCACAGGTAAATTCAATCAATCAAAACGGATGTTCCGTTTGCAAGGCAGGCGAAGAAAATTACACGACCTTCCGTCCCGCACATCACCCCAACATCGTATTATTCCAATACGATTACCGACACAAAAACGGCACTTTGTTTTCAACCGTTGCATCCACTTTGGAACGGTGCAGAGCCAAGCGAGACAAGTGGATACAGGTAAAGAACCGCGAATGGCTGTTCGCAGGCATCATTCATAAAATCAACACGGGAAAACGCCTCACGAAAAGTGAAATGGCGTACCAAATCGGACATGTGGAGCCGTATAACACGGTCGCTACCAGTTGGGACTTCTTCACGAGGGACGAAATTGTAGAAACATTCAGTAAAATGTTTGGAACTGAAATAGAATAGTATTAACAAAGGGGTGGGAATATCCCCCCCCTTAAAACAAAAAAAATCAAATTATCACAATCAATTTATTCACAACTATTTAATAATTATACGCGATGAGAAAGAAAGTAGAAAAAACAGCAGTAAAGGAAACGGGAACAGGTATTATTACCGTATCACTGTCAAAAATCGTTACAGGCGATTTTACCCCCCGTAAATCGTTCAATGAAGACGAATTGCAGGAGTTGGCGGAAAGTATCAAACAGGTGGGCGTGCTGCAATCGGTTTTAGTCCGGCCGAAAGGCAAGATGTTTGAAATCGTTTACGGGGAACGCCGTTACACCGCGTTCGGATGCAGCAAGGCCGTTTTACAGGGGTCTGGCGTTATCAGTTTGTCGGGGACAAGTTGCAGGCAGTACGCGTCCGCTTTGACGGCTTCCCGCACCGTACAGTCAACCTCCTTCGAGTGCAGGGTGGTGCGGCATATTCCCCTGTTGAGAACGGCTTCCGGTACATATTCCAGATTATGCCCGCACTCAAGGACGGCTACCGTCGAAACGGTAGCCGTCCTGTGGCGTTCGGGCAAGGATGAATAGTAGTTTTTGTCTTCCAGCATCTTTTGAATATCCCGTTTTTCCCTGCCGGTAAGCGTGTTCATTCTTCTTTCTCCTGATTTTCATTGGAAAACGAAAACGTTTTTTGCACCATCTGCCCAAACGAATCGACAATGTGAATGTCAATCGTTTGCTGGTCGGTACAGCGTGAAGTATAGTACAAGCGAAAAACATCTCCTGTCAGTGGGAAAAGGTCGTTTGGAGTAAGTAAAGTACCGTCGTCCAAACGCAAATCACCAATCCCGTCCGCCTGAAAGTAACGAATACAGTACCGCGCCTCTTTGTAATTACCGTCTTTGAACAGCTCACACCGGATTTCTACCGTTTCCCCCTGAATAATCTTTTTAGGAATTGGCATAGTACGCAAATCAAAAGCATACATTTGAGTAATATCAAGAGAGTCCTTACAGGCACAGACGATGCAGGCAACGAGCATCGTGTATAAAAAGTACGATAGTTTCCTTTTCATTTTATTGTGTATTAATTGATTATAAATTTCACCCCCAAGCCAAACTGCGTGTTGAATAAACCAACCGAAGAACCCGCGAGTACACGTTCCCGTATATTGGCAAGCAGTACAAGCCAGTCCGTTACAAAGACTTCCGTTTCGAGCGTGATAGCGCCTCCGTAGAGAAACACATCCTTGTTGTTGATGGTCGCGCCATCTGGCAAAGGCTTTGTGTTGTGCCTGATGGTTTCGTAACCTGCCAGTGCAGACAGTCCCGCGGAGCAAAAGATTGTTTTGCTCCTGTCCGACAGAACATTCAGATAATAGCCGCCTTCGCCGGTGAATTGCATTTGCGGGCAGCACCAACTCTTATAGCGATGGCATTTTCCCAGGAACTCGCCGCCGAACACCCAGCGGTTGCCGTTTTTCGTATAGGTCGAAAACGCCAGTCCAGCATGTGCGCCGAAATGCTCGTACTTTTCATCAAGCCGCAACCCGTTTACCGTGCCTGCGGTAATCTGTATGCCCTTTTGTCCGGGCAAATATCGCTGCGCGTTTGCCTGAAAAGCGGTCAGGCACAGCACAAATGCTGATATAATTACTATTTTATTCATGTTCGTGATTAATAGATTATTTCACTTTTAAGTTATCTATCACTTTGGCGTGGACAATATCTTCGTTTTCCACAACAAACCGCTGATGCCTCCCGCCGTTCTTTTCATAGAGTTCCACGACCAACTGCTTGCCGTCGGGTATCGTGAATTTCGGCAAGGCGAACACCGTCCGTTCCGCTTTCTTTCCGGGAATACGAATATTGTAACGATAGGCGCGGACGGGATAAATAACCTGCTCCTGAATGGCCGTGCGCTTGGCTATTTTCTTATCGACAATCTTAATGCGGATAAAATCCATGTCAAACGGCACTTGCGAAGTGTTTTGGGTTTGGATATAGAAATACAGAAAATCGTTATAGGTGTATATACCTTTGAGCAATAACTGAACGCCAAAACGCTTGCTCCCGATGTGTTTGATTTCCCTTTTGTCGCCCTTGTAAATGGACTTCATGATGAGATAGACCACTTTGGGCGATTCGTTTCCGAGTTCCTTCAGATAAATATCAAGTGAGTTGTTCGGGCGGTTTACCGCCTCACCGTCATGGATAAAATCCTTCATTTCTACATTCAACTTTTCCGGGTCGTCGGCATATTTTACATTAAAACTGTAAAAATTGCCCTCCTCCGTGATTACCGAAAAATTGGTTTCGCGCTCAAACCCCTGAACGGCAGCTTTGACGCGGATAACATTTTCCGATCCGTCTGCCTTTCCCGCGATAATGTTCGCGCTTCCCAAATCAACGTAACTGACGGCAGCGGGGAAAATAATATGCACCGTCTTGTTGAAACTCACTTCCACGCCGTAAGGCGGAATCATCCGGTCGTACTCTATTTTTCGGGCAAGACCGTTATACAAATCGCCTGTCGAGGGCTGATTTGGTTCCTGAGCGTTTACGCTCACCGTGATTGCCACGAAAGCAATCATAATAAAAAACTGTTTCATTTTAATTTGGATTTCAAGTGGTGATAAATTATTGATTATTTGCTAATTGTTGATTGTTTTTCTGTTTGAGAAGTTCTTCCGAAACGAGGTAGAGCCGGTGTCCGGCTTTCAGGTGTACCTTTACTTCGCGAAGTTTCTTCGCCGTAAACTGTGAAACACCCTGTATCAGGTTACGCCCCATGTCGGCGACCAATTGTTCCCCTGCATCGCTGTTGATATTGAAACTTGTGCCCGCGGACGTTCCCATGTTGGCGACAATTTCCTTTGCCGCACTCAGCTCCTGCAAGTCGGGAATAAAGATACCGCGCTGCCCGTCAAGATCATAAACTGTCAGTTCAACAGGTATAATTTGTCCGCTGAACTCCACAGAGTTAATGGTAATATCCAGCCTTTCGCCCTGAATCTTCGCCATTCCCGAAACAGGCGTGTTGCGGGGGATTAGCGTTTTGCCCGCCCGGATATTTTCCATGAGCCGCAGGCGAACGCCCTGACCGTTCAGAATGGTTTGATCGTCATGCACGCAGGCTGTTATCGTGTTCCGGACTGCCGTCCGGTTTTCCGCGTGAGCGGTAATAAATCCCATATTCCGTGGTTTGCTGAACGCTTCCATAAAGTCCGCGTCACTCGTGTATTGATGAAGTGCGGATACTGTTCGCGTATTTACCGTACCGACAGGTACAACCGCCATTTTGCCGGAAGAATTGCCGGTATTGCTGCTGTTCCCGTTATTCGCGGGTTCAGGAGATGCCGCCGGTATTCCCGGAAAAGGCACACCACTACCGTTTGCCATGTTCATGGGTAAATATTTGGAAGCCACCTGGTACGACCGTTCCATGATGGCCATTTGCTCATCGACGACGTTTTTCTGCCGTTCCTATTCGTCGAGGCGCTCGCGCAGTTCGTCCAACTCATGCTGTAATTTTTCCTTTTCAGGGTCGGCACGGGGTGTTTCGTAGAAATTGCCGAGCGTCCGGTTGATGTCATGATAGGCTTGCGCCGAGTTTTGGATGGACGACCGCGGACGGCTTTTTGTTCCGCCACCGGATGTTTTTACCGTTTGCGGTTCATCATCGTCCAGCAGCACCAAATCGTCCACGGGTTTCGCCGTTTCGCCGCCCAGCATGGCGGAAAAATCTTCGAGTGAGCGCATCCGTTCGGCTTGCTTCTGCTTTATCTGTTCCTGCTCGTAGGCGTCGCGCTTGTCGCCGATTAAGCCCTCCTCTTTGGGCAGGGGTATATCGGCATTGAAGCCCGCCGTTTGCGCTTCCTTTGCTTTGTCTTCCGCCGAAGGTGCAAAAATCAGCCACATGCAGCCCGCACATATCACTCCCATCAGCGTAAAGACGGCGTATTTCTTCATCTTCTGCTTTTGTTCATTTGAAAGCGCAGGCTTGTTTTTACCTGTTGTTTGATTATTCATACTCATACATTTATTAATTTTTGATTTTTCCCCATTTAAAATTCTTATTTGAATGGATACTGTCTTTGGATAGCGGTAATTCAACCGGCTCGATGTGCTGCAACTCCAAAAACTTCTTTTCCGCATCGCGTTTTCCCATGTCGTAAATGGAGTTTACGACGAACCATATATTAACCCCGCCTAAAACCACCGTCAGGATAAGTGCCGTTACCAGCCGCTTTCCGGGCGATGGACAGAGGCAAAACCAGCGGATACCGCAGGTCACTTCATCCTGTATATTACGCAGTCGTGTTACCAGTCTGTCTTTCATACATGCCTCCTTTCTTAACGGTTAATGACCCGCAAGTCACGATTTTCGATGATTTCAAAGGCTTCCATTATAAAGCCGTGCGGGTTGTTATCGCTCCTTACCGAATTAATCAGGTTACAGCGCGTTACCAGACTGCGTTCCGTGATATTCGATTCGCGAATAATCAACTGCCGGGCATACGTGGCCACTTTGTAGGGATAGGTATCGAAGTTGCACAGGATACTGTCCACCTGCAA
>JAITJX010000069.1 GCA_031278765.1 Tannerella sp.
CCCCATAATTAAGTTGCATGATCTTTGATCTTTCCCCTACTTATCATTGCTGTTAGTATTGGAATAATGCATATGGAGACTGAATATTATCATTTAAACTAATTTTGTTGAACTACTTATTACTTAATACATTTTTATGTTGCAAATATTCAAATAATTATTTGAATACCAAATATATAATTGCACTTTAATGTTTTTTAGTCGGGTTTTTAGGAGTGCCCAAAAAAAGATGTTAGAGAAACTGTCTAATTTTAACTTTCTCAACGGTTATATCAAAAAAATACCTGCTTTCTCCGACTGTTCCCGCATGTCCTGCGGCCAGATACTGGCTTGGATTTCTCCGATATGAGCTTTTCTGAGGAAGAGCATACACAAGCGGGATTGACCGATGCCTCCGCCAATAGTTTGAGGTAGTTCGTTGTTTAACAATTTTTTGTGAAAATAAAAAGATTTCCTTTCTTCCGTATGGGTTTCTTTCAGTTGCATTTCCAAAGTTTCCGGATTTACACGGATTCCCATGGAAGAAACCTCGAAAGCACGATCAAGTACTTCGTTCCAGATCATAATGTCGCCGTTAAGTCCCGAAAAACCGTTTACCGGTGTTGTCCAGTCGTCATAATCGGGAGCGCGTCCATCGTGTTTTTCGCCATTGCTCAATTTGCACCCAATGCCGGTAATAAATACAGCTCCTTTTTCTTTGGTAATTTTATCTTCCCGTTCCTTGGGAGACAAGTTCGGATATTTTTGCAGTAATTCTTCCGCATGGATAAAGTAAATGGATGCAGGAAGGTACGGTTTAAAATTGGTAAACATTTCGTAAACCATGTATTCGGTACGTACAATTGCCGCATAAATCCTGTTGACAATTTTTTTGAGAAAATCCATATTTCGTTCTTCGTTACGCATGACCAGTTCCCAGTCCCACTGGTCAACGTAAAGCGAATGAAGATTACCCAATTCTTCATCGGCGCGGATGGCATTCATATCCGTATAGATACCATAACCTTGTTCGATTTTAAGATCGGCTAAAGTCAAGCGTTTCCATTTGGCCAGAGAATGTACGATTTCAGCTTTTGCATCGTTCAAATCTTTGATTCGGAAATTGACAGCTCGTTCCAATCCGTTCAAATCATCGTTGATACCTGTTCCCTGCAAGACAAAAAGCGGGGCGGTAGTTCTTCTCAGTCGAAGTTCTGAAGAAAGATTTTGTTGGAAAAAATCTTTAATTTTCTGAATACCTTTCTCGGTTTCAATTTTATTCAGAGTAGGTTTGTAGTTTTTAGGCGTTATAAAATAACTCATGATTTTATCATTTTTTAATGCAAAGATAAGGTTTTCTTTTGGATGTGAAAAAAGTGAAGTAATAAAATTTATGATTTCCATCGGAAACAGGGAGGAATAACAATTGATTTGTCAGGCAAATTTAATGCTTTTTTTCTCTGTGAAGAAAATTATGTAGCTGAGGATACAAGAGTTTTTTTCGGATCTGAAAATAATTTTTTGCTATTTGCTTGTTTATTCAAAAACTCTCTCTATCTTTGCAGCAAAATACTATTAAAATAATATCATTATAAATAAAAGAAAATTATGGAAACAAAAGAAAAGATCTTTTCAGGAATGAAGTTGAGAGGAATTAAAATGCTTATTATCAACTTTTTGTTTTTAATTGCGCTCATCGTGCTGTTTGTTTTCGGCGCGAAAGAAATAGAGAAAATTCCTGTCTGCGGAATTTCGTGCGTTGTATTAAGCATTATATTGCTCATTATCAATACGCTGTTCTGGGCAGGTTTTATGCAGATCGAGCCAAATGAGGCTCGTGTACTGGTGTTTTTCGGCAAATACAAAGGTACGGTTAAAGAAGACGGCTTTTTCTGGGTAAATCCGTTTTATGCTAAAAAACGCCTCACTTTGAGGGCAAGAAACCTTGATGTCGAGCCAATTAAGGTAAATGACAAAAAAGGAAACCCGATCATGATCGGACAAGTTCTTGTGTGGCGTGTGGTTGATACCTACAAGGCAAGTTTTGAAATAGACAACACGTCAAATGTTTCGGCAGGCACAACAAAACTCGACAATCTGCAAGATAAAATGAAAGCATACGAACATTTCGTAAAAGTCCAAAGCGATGCAGCTCTCAGACACGTTGCGGGCATGTACGCTTATGACAATATGGAAAACGAGGACGAGAAACTAACGTTGCGAAGCGCTGGCGAGGAAATTAACGAAATTCTTGAACAACAGCTCAATGAGCGATTATCGATTGCAGGTATTGCGATAATGGAAGCAAGGGTTAATTATCTGGCATATGCTCCCGAGATAGCGGCAGTCATGCTCCGACGTCAGCAAGCAGATGCGATTATTGCCGCTCGTGAAAAAATTGTTGATGGGGCAGTAGGAATGGTTAAAATGGCTCTTGAAAAACTGTTGGACGAAAAAATCGTCAATTTGGACGAAGAACGCAAAGCTGCGATGGTTACAAACCTGATGGTAGTACTTTGCAGTGATCAACCCGCACAACCGATAATCAATTCGGGAACGCTGTACAATTAAAATGTCTGAATCATGATTTTGGTAGATTTTTTTATAATTAACGCCATAAAAAAGTACGAAAAAAAAATCGGATTATCAGTAATTTTCCTGTTTCTTTCGGCATTTTTCAACCTTCATGCACAGGAAATTTCGGGAACATGGAACGGGAAACTGGATCTCGGCACAATGTCTTTGCGGCTTGTTTTTCATATAAATAAAACCGCAGATGGTTATAGAACTACCATGGACAGTCCCGATCAAGGCGTCAAAGATTTTGCGGTCGACGTAACAAAATTCGAGAATAACCTGCTTCATCTTTCCATGCCTGCTTTAGGAGCAAGTTATGAAGGAACGTTTGAGAACGATACAATTAAAGGTATTCTCAAGCAAATGGGACAATCTTTCCCCCTGAATTTAATTAAAGGAGAAGAAAAAATTAATCGCCCGCAAGAGCCAAAATCTCCTTTTCCCTATATAAATAAGGATGTTATGTTTGAAAACCCTGTAGCGAAAATCACTTTGGCAGGAACTTTGACATTACCCGAAAAAGACGGAAAAGTCCCGGCTGTAATACTGATAAGCGGCAGTGGTGCACAAAACCGGAATGAAGAACTTCTGGGTCATAAACCGTTTCTTGTTCTGGCTGATTTTTTGACGCGCAATGGAATTGCCGTCTTGCGTTACGATGACAGGGGAACAGCCTCATCGACAGGAAATTTCGCTGTGGCAACCACAGCTGATTTTGTCGTAGATGCGCAGGCGGCTTTCGATTATTTAAGAAATCGAAAAGAAATTGATCCAGAGAAAATTGGTCTTATCGGTCACAGCGAGGGTGCAAACGTTGCGACAATGGTCGCTTCTGAAAACGGAGAAGTAAATTTTATTGTGATGATGGCAGGAGCAGGTGTACGCGGCGACAGCCTTTTGATTTTGCAAAACGAAGCGTTGATGAGAGGTTTGGGGATGGACGAGACGGTGATAAAAAGTACATTGAAACAAATGAGAGAAATTTATGATGTTTTAATACAAAATATTGATGAACAGGAAAAAGAGAGAAAAGTCGAAAGTCTGTCAAAAGGAGAAATCAGCAGACAACTGATTGAAGTAATGCTTTCGCCGTGGTATCAATATTTTTTAAAATTCAATCCTGAAACATATTTGGAAAAGGTGAAATGTCCCGTTTTAGCGCTCAACGGATTAAAAGATGTGCAAGTACCGCCGGATGAAAATTTGTCGGCAATTAAAAAAGCAGGAATTAAAGGAAAAAATAACAAGTTGAAAATTAAGAAACTGAATGATTTGAATCATCTGTTTCAGGAATGTAAAACAGGTTTGCCGATAGAATATGAAGAGATAGAACAAACCATTTCTCCAACAGTTTTGAACGAAATTTTGAATTTTATTAAAGAACAAGTATTTTAGCAGGAATTAACAATTTTGTTGAACTTTATGAAAAACGTAACGGAATTTTACGAAAAACAGAGAATGTCTCTGTGGATAGCAGCAACAGGAATATCATCATTGATCGCTATACTGATTATTTTTGTGGTTACAAAAAAACTTGTTTTGGCGCATGTGCCGGTTCATGCAAGCATAATTTTACTGTTCATAGTAATATATGTATTTTTTATAATGCAAACAATTATCAACGAAAACGGCATTTACGTTAAAATCTTTCCGATGAAGTGGAAATTTATTTCCTGGGATGAAGTTGAAAAAGCATATATTAGAAAATACAATCCTGTTCTCGAATATGGCGGATGGGGTTACAAGTCAGCTCTCTTTAAAATTAAAGGAATGAAAATAAATTTACTGCGAAATTCTTTTAAGAAGAATATTGCCTGCAATATGCGCGGTAATACAGGCTTGCAACTCGAACTCAAAAACGGCAATCGTGTATTAATCGGTACTCAAAAACCGCAGGAGATTGAGGAAATCTTGAGAAATAAGAAAAGAATGCAAATGACACGGAGATTATCATGAATAAAGAGCAATATAAATCTGTAAAAAAATCAGTATTATCTGTGTTCAAAGATAAAAAATGGAAAAAAACAAGACAAAAACATTTGTACTTCGCATAAATACCGAAACGATGTCGGCAATAGAAAAATGGGCAGCGGATGAATTTCGTTCGGTCAATGGGCAGATTTTGTATTTGCTGAACGAAGCATTGAAGAAAAATAGACGGATGCGGGGAAAAAACGAAAAAAATCATGATTTTTTTGTGAATTAATAAAAACCTGTTACCTTTGCGGCGTAAAAAAAATAGAAATTGATGAAAAGTTTAAATATAAACGGACGAATTATAATTCTCTTGTGCACGACAAGGTGAAGCGAGTTCGGTATGTTTTGACAAAGCATAAAAAGCCTTTCTCGCTTGTGCGGGAAGGGCTTTTTTAATGAACAGTTAAATTGACAAATTAAAATATTATGGACAAATTATTTATTTTTGACACGACATTGAGGGATGGAGAACAGGTGCCCGGATGTCAGTTGAATACAATCGAAAAAATTCAGGTAGCACAAGCAATTGAAAATCTTGGAGTTGATGTGATTGAGGCGGGTTTTCCGGTATCCAGTCCGGGTGATTTCAACTCTGTGGTGGAAATTTCAAAAGCAGTCACGTGGCCCACTATATGCGCGCTGACACGTGCTGTTGAGAAAGATATCGAGATAGCGGCCGAGGCGCTGAAATATGCGAAACGCAAACGGATTCATACCGGTATCGGCACTTCGCTGTATCATATTCGGTATAAGTTCAACTCAACGCAGGAAGAAATTTTGGAACGTGCAATTGCCTGTACAAAATATGCCAGGCAGTTTGTAGAAGACGTGGAGTTTTACTGCGAAGATGCCGGACGTTCTGATAACGAATATCTTGCGCGCGTTGTAGAAGCAGTTATCAAAGCTGGAGCTACGGTAGTGAATATCCCCGACACGACGGGTTATTGCTTACCGGGCGAATACGGCGCAAAAATAAAATATCTTTTTGAAAATGTGAAAGATATCCATAAAGCGATTATTTCCACGCATTGCCACAACGACTTGGGAATGGCGACGGCAAATACGATTGCAGGTATTGTCAGCGGTGCACGACAAGTGGAAGTAACGATAAACGGTATTGGTGAACGTGCGGGAAATACCTCACTCGAAGAAGTTACGATGATTTTGAAGAGCCATAAGGAACTCAATATTGACACAAATATCAATACGCGAAATATCTATTCGGTAAGCCGTATGGTATCAAGCCTTATGAATATGCCGGTACAACCCAATAAAGCAATTGTAGGACGAAACGCATTTGCACACTCTTCGGGAATCCATCAGGATGGCGTTTTAAAAAATGTACAGACTTACGAAATTATCAATCCACAAGATGTCGGAATAGACGACAACAGCATTTCTTTGACAGCCAGAAGCGGAAGAGCCGCCTTAAAACACAGATTGAATTTGCTTGGCATTGAATTTTCATATGAAAAACTTGATAAAATCTATGAAGAATTTTTAAAACTTGCCGACCGTAAAAAAGATATTAACGATGATGATATCCTGATACTTGCAGGCAAAGACCGAACAGAATCCCATCGCATCAGACTGGAATATTTGCAAGTAACTTCTGGTGTAGGTGTTCGTCCTGTGGCAAGTATAGGATTGAATATCGCCGGCGAAAAATTTGAAGCGGCAGCCTCAGGTAACGGACCGGTTGATGCTGCTATTAAAGCGTTGAAACAGATTATACGCCGTCAAATGACCATTCGGGAGTTTCTCATTCAAGCTCTTAATAAAGGTAGTGACGATACGGGAAAGGTACATATTCAAATCGAACATGAAGGCGCACGTTATTACGGCTTTTCCGCCAACACCGACATCATTGCCGCTTCCGTCGAGGCTTATATTGATGCTATTAATAAGTTTGTAAAATAAAAAATAAATTAACTGTATAATTTCGAACATTATGGCAAAAACATTATTTGACAAAATCTGGGATAAACACGTCGTTACGATTATCAAAGACGGTCCTGCACAATTGTACATTGATCGTATGTACTGTCACGAAGTGACCAGTCCGCAAGCGTTTGAAGGTTTGAGAAAGCGCGGACTGAAAGTTTTTCGTCCAAAACAAATCACTTGTATGGCAGACCATAACATCCCTACTCTGCATCAGGAAATGCCGATTAAAGATCCTGTTTCCCGCAATCAAGTCGATGCTCTGGCTCAAAATGCCAAAGAATTTGAATTGGAATATTATCCGATGAAGCATCCGTTAAACGGCGTAATTCACGTAGTTGGGCCTGAAAACGGACTTTCCCTGCCTGGAATGACGATTGTATGCGGTGATTCGCATACTTCGACACACGGAGCATTGGGAACGGTCGCTTTCGGTATCGGAACAAGCGAAGTGGAAATGGTTTTGGCTACGCAATGTGTTTTCCAATCGAAACCGAAAACGATGCGCATTATCTTGAATAAAAAGTTACAACCCTGTGTTACAGCTAAAGATATGGCTTTATATATTATCTCGAAAATAACGACCGGAGGCGCAACCGGCTATTTCATCGAATATGCGGGTGAAGCGGTGCAAAATCTCACTATGGAAGGTCGCCTGACGCTTTGCAACCTCTCCATCGAAATGGGTGCACGCGGCGGAATGATTGCTCCCGACGAAACAACATTTAATTATTTAAAAAACAGTAAATTTGCTCCAAAAGGTGAAGATTGGGAAAAGGCTGTTGAATATTGGAGAACTCTAAAATCAGACGATGACGCCGTTTTCGACAAGGAAATTACTTTTACTTCCACCGACATAGAACCAATGATTACATACGGTACCAATCCGGGTATGGGTATAGACATTAACTGTATAATACCCCCCGTAGGAACGTATGGCCATGCACCTCTGCAATACATGGGCTTCCATGCAGGTGAAAAATTGCTGGGAAAACCGATTGATTATGTTTTTTTAGGGAGCTGTACAAACGGACGCATTGAGGATTTCAGAGCATTTGCAAGTATCGTAAAAGGCAGAAAAAAAGCCCCGAATGTGGTGGCATGGCTGGTACCCGGCTCGTGGGCGGTGGACAGGCAAATTCGCGAAGAAAATTTGGATAAAATCCTGACCGAAGCAGGATTTGAAATCCGCCAACCCGGTTGCTCGGCCTGCCTGGCGATGAATGATGACAAGGTACCGCCGGGCAAATATGCCGTCAGCACTTCCAATCGCAACTTTGAAGGACGGCAAGGTCCCGGCGCACGCACGATTTTGGCAGGACCGTTCGTAGCTGCCGCAGCAGCAATAACAGGAAAAATCACCGACCCGCGTAAATTATATTTTCAAAACATTAATTAAACGAAAATCTATGGAAAAATTCATAAAAATAACAAGTTCGATAGTGCCGTTAAAGATTGAAAATATTGATACCGACCAGATTATACCGGCGCGTTTCTTGAAAGCCACTTCAAAAGAGGGCTTTGGCGATAATCTTTTTCGAGATTGGCGTTATGACAAAAACGGGAATCCTGTAAAAGATTTTGTGTTAAATAATCCCAATTACAAGGGAAGTATATTAGTTGCAGGAAAGAATTTCGGAAGCGGTTCGAGCCGCGAACATGCAGCTTGGGCGCTTGCAGGATACGGATTCAAAGTTGTAGTTTCAAGTTTCTTTGCCGATATTTTCAAAAACAATGCGATGAACAACTGTGTTTTACCTGTAATTGTTTCGGAAAATTTTCTGAAAGAGATTTTTGAAAGCGTGGACAAAGATCCAAAAACAGAATTGACCGTGGATTTGGAAAATCAGCAGATCACAAACCGGACGATCGGCAAATCGGAACATTTTGAGATCAATTCTTACAAAAGAGAATGTTTCCTGAAAGGTTTTGATGATATTGATTACCTGCTCAATAATAAAGAAAAAATCGAAGAATATGAAAGAGTACGCCGATAAACAATGCATCGATGCGCCAGTCAATCAAACATTGGAAATACTTGATACAACGTTGCGCGACGGCGAACAGACCAGTGGCGTTTCGTTTGCCGCCAGCGAGAAATTACACATTACTCGCCTGCTGATTGAAGAATTGAAGGTGGACAGGGTAGAACTTGCCTCGGCAAAAATTTCCGAAGGAGAATTTGAGACCGTAAAAAAAGTGACCAAGTGGGCTACTTCCAAAAGATACCTTGATAAAATCGAAATTCTTGGTTTTGTTGATGGTGAAACTTCATTGGATTGGGTGAGCAATGCAGGTGGCCGAATAATGAACTTGCTCTGTAAAGGTTCTTTGAAACATTGTTTGGAACAGCTCAGGAAAACGCCCGAACAGCATCTTGCCGATATTCTTCTTGTTTTGGAAAGCGCTCAAAAGCGAGACATTACCATCAATGTCTATCTTGAAGACTGGTCTAACGGTATGTTTCATTCGCCCGAATATGTGTATTATCTTATTGATAATCTAAAAAATAAACCAGTCAAACGTTTCATGCTTCCCGATACTTTGGGTATTTTGAATCCGATAAATACGGCTACATTCTGCAAAAAAATGATTGAACGTTATTCCGAACTGCATTTCGATTTTCATGCACACAACGACTATGATTTGGCGGTCGGCAATGTATTTGCGGCGGTTTCGGCCGGAATTAAAGGCATCCATACCACTATCAACGGTTTAGGCGAACGGGCAGGAAATGCGCCTCTTACAAGTGTCATCGCTATGCTCCACGATCATATCGGGTTCAAAACCAATGTAGTGGAAAAAAAATTGAACGGGGCGAGTCGTGTTGTGGAGTCCTATTCCGGTATTCGTATTCCAAATAACAAGCCGGTAATCGGTGACAATGTTTTTACGCAATGCGCCGGTATCCATGCAGATGGAGACAGTAAAAACAAACTGTATTACAATGATTTACTTCCGGAACGTTTCGGTCGGGAACGCGAATACGCATTGGGAAAAACCTCCGGTAAATCCAATATCAAACAAAATCTGGAAGCAATGGGTATCGTACTGGACGACGAAGCAATGAAAAAAGTTACGGAAAAGATCATTGAACTGGGTGACAAGAAAGAAATTGTTACTCAAGACGATTTGCCTTACATCATTTCGGATGTCCTGCATACCGAAAACGCCGACAAGATAAAAATGATCAATTATTCGCTCTCTTTGACGCAAGGCTTACGCCCCACGGCAACGGTGAAGATCGAAATCGACGGCAAAGAATATGAGGAATCTGCTCCCGGCGACGGGCAATATCACGCCTTTTCCAAAGCACTTTGGAAAATCTACACCAAACTCGGCAAACCCAAACCCACACTGACGGACTACAATGTCTCAATTCCTGCAGGCGGTCGTACCGATGCTTTGGTGCAGACGACAATTGCATGGAATTTTAACGGAAAGGATTTTAAAACGAGAGGTCTGGA
Organism: Tannerella sp.; assembly: GCA_031278765.1. Classification (GTDB taxonomy): domain Bacteria; phylum Bacteroidota; class Bacteroidia; order Bacteroidales; family Tannerellaceae; genus Tannerella. The sequence continues at coordinate 9,945 of JAITJX010000069.1, forward strand.
TGTCGACCAGACGGCGGCTGCCATTAAATCTACGATGCGCATGTTGAATATAATAGAAGGAATGTAAATTATTCCGAAAATTTATTTTTAAACAAAAAATCCATAACTTTGTAATGATTTTGAATTTAATAAATTTGAATTTAATAAATAAATTAAAAAAATAGAAATTATGAACAAGAAATTAACTATTGCGCTTGTTGCGCACGATAAAAGAAAAGTAGATATGATAGAATGGGCTTTGCATAATGCCCATTTCCTCTCACTACATAATCTGGTATGCACCGGAACAACCGGAAGCTTGATAAGGACAGCGCTTCTGGAAAAAGGTATTAAATCGAACAATATTACCTGTATGCACTCCGGACCAATGGGAGGCGATGCGGAAATTGCGGCAATGGTCGTCAGAAAAGAAATTGATTTGGCTATTTTTTTGATTGACGATCTGAGCGCACAACCGCATGAGGCCGATATTCAAATGCTTCTGCGTCAATGTCGCGTACATAACATCCCGATTGCATGTAATCGTTACAGCGCCGATTTGATGCTCACAAGCACGCTCTGGGACGACGATACTTATGTCCCTATGGAACCGAAATATGTTCCATATAATAGAAGTGAAAACTAAATGTTGAAAATAAAAAAACAGATATTATGAAATTAAATTTAGCCGTACTTGCCGGAGATGGGATAGGTCCGGAAATAATATTGCAGGCGTTGAAAGTTGTAAAAGCTGTCTGCAATAAGTTCGGTCATGAATTGACATATCGGACAGCGGCAATCGGCGCTTGTGCGATAGATGAAGTCGGCAATCCGTATCCCGACGAAACGCACGAACTTTGTATGAAAAGCGACGCCGTGCTGTTTGGGGCAATCGGCTCGCCGAAATACGACAACAATCCTGCTGCAAAAGTCAGACCCGAACAAGGTTTGCTTGCCATGCGCAAGAAACTAGGCCTGTTTGCCAATATCCGTCCGATAACAACGTTTGAATCATTATTGCAAAAATCACCCTTACGGAAAGAAATTATTGAGGGCGTTGATTTAATATGTGTTAGAGAATTGACCGGCGGATTGTATTTTGGTCGTCCGCAAGGTAGAAGCGAAGATGGACTGACTGCTTATGACACATGCGTCTATACGCGCGAAGAAATCGAAAGAATCGTCCGGCTTGCATATAGTTATGCAGCAAAACGCCGCAAGAAACTGACAATAGTAGATAAAGCGAACGTACTTGCCACATCACGTTTGTGGAGAGAAGTTACGCAGGAAATTTCAAAAGAATTTTCGGAAATAGAAACCGAATGTATATTTGTTGATAATGCGGCCATGAGACTGATTCAAAATCCTCTCAGTTTCGATGTTATGGTAACGGAAAATATGTTTGGCGATATCTTGACTGATGAAGCTTCCGTGATTACCGGTTCGCTCGGAATGTTGCCTTCGGCTTCAATCGGATTACATACGTCTGTTTTTGAACCTGTTCATGGTTCATATCCGCAGGCAGCAGGTAAGGATATTGCCAATCCTCTGGCTACTATACTGTCTGCTGCTTTGATGTTTGAATATGCTTTTAATTTGCAGGAAGAAGGAAAAATAATCAGAGATGCCGTAAGCGCCTCATTGAAAGCGGGTATTGTAACGGAAGATATTGCTCAACAAAGCAGGCCGTACAGTACTTCGAAAGTAGGCGATTGGATAGCGAACAATATTTAATAGGTCTCTTTTATCAGTCTATCAACTGTTTCCTTGTCGTAACCCAATTCGGCAGCTTTGCGGAAATCAAGCGCGGCCGACGCTTTTTCATATTGAGCGAGTTTAACACGTCCGCGCAGCATATACATTTCTGCCGAGGGTTCTTTTATGGTTGCGAATATTTTGTTCAGATCGGCCGTTGCCTTTGCGTTGCGCCTTGTCAGGAAATACAGTTCGGAGCGTTCTTCCAAAATGCGCACGTTATCAGGATATTTGTCTATCAGATAATTAAAAATATCTTCACTTTCGACATAATTACCACGTGCTTTTTCAAGAATAGCATAACCGAGACGACCGAGAAAAGTATCTTCGTATTTATCTATAATATGCTCAAAATCAACTTCTGCAGATAAAAATTCCCTTTTCTTTATGTATAGTAAACCTCTGTTATACAATGCTTTTTCGTGTTCCGGAATTTTTATAAGCAATATATTGTAATCGTTAATGGCCTTTTCCGTTTCGTTCATTTTTGTATATAATTCTGCGCGATTCATCAAAATAGTTGCATTATCAGGCTGTTGCGATAAAGCAGCTGTATATGAAATTAACGCGTCGTCAAATTTGCCCTGTCGGCGTTGCACGGTGCCGAGATTGGTCAGCAGCGCAAAATTGAGAGGGTTAGCAGGTTCGAGGCGCATGGCGGCTTTTAACGCTTCTTCGGTAGCCGGCCAATTGCTCGAATCTGAATATTCATAACTCTTTACTATTAATTCTTCGTATGATTGTGAATAAATTAATTGTATTGAAAGAAGAAAAATGAAAATGTATAAATTTTTGTCAGTCATATAAAGTTGGACATTTTTGAAATTATTTTTCTGCAAAAATACAGCAATTCAGAAAGAAAATAACGTTTTTATAAAGGAGTAACAATCATGTTAATACAGAATAGCAAAAAAATATTTTTCCGGATATTTTTTATCTTTCTTCTGTAAAAAAAAACTTTT
>JAITJX010000143.1 GCA_031278765.1 Tannerella sp.
ACTTTTCGCAATCATATACTTTGCAATTATTTGACTAACAATGATATATCAATATTACTATTCGTTTAATTATCTCGTTTTCCCTTGTTTTTTGGATGATTTTGGCCAAGTTGGGTTAATCTTCCGTCAATCTATCGGGATATATTTCACGAATGCTTCAATTGCTTCATAGGAAGCAAGTCCGAGTTGGTTGTACATTTCGGCAGTTGCACGATTGCGATCTTCGGCGCGCTGCCAGAAAAGCCTTTCGTCATCTCCCAGATAGGGCGCGCTTTCGGCTTGCGACTGGTGTTTGAGGATAGCGTTTCGTTTGTGTCTCAGTTCTTCGGGGCTTATAGGGACAGCCATTTCGATATGGTCCATTTCCCATTCCGCCCATGCTCCTCGATACATCCATACGCGACATTCTTTCATCCATTGTTGTTCTTTCACCAGGTCGATAGCTGCCAGCGCGGCGTCAAGGCATACTTTGTGTGTTCCGTGTGGATCGGCAAGATCTCCGGCTACAAATATTTGGTCCGGTTTGACCCGGATTAGCAGTTCTTTTATGATATCTACATCTTTTTCGCTTAAAGCATTTTTCTTTACGAGGCCTGTTTCATAGAAGGGGAGATCGAGAAAATGAATGTTTTCATCTTTCAAGCCGGAGTAACGGGCGGCATTTTTCGCTTCTTCGCGCCGTATCGTTCCTTTCATGAAAAGTACGTCAGGATGTTCAGGCATGCCGTCTTCTTTTTTATTAAAATGCAAGTAATTAATTATCTCTTCCATTTTCGATTTTATTGTGTCTTCTTTTGGGGCATATTTTTCGCTGATGTCGCGCAGGTATTCGCAGTAACGAATTACTTCCTCGTCTCCGACTGCGATATTTCCCGAAGTCTGATATGCGACATGGACTTCATGTTTTTGGTCGCACAGCCGGCGAAATGTACCCCCCATCGAAATCACATCGTCGTCGGGATGAGGACTGAAGACGACAATTTTTTTCGGATATGGTTTTGCACGTTCCGGTCGATTGCTGTCGTCGGCGTCGGGTTTGCCACCCGGCCATCCTGTAATCGTGTGTTGTATATCATTAAAGATTTTGATATTGACATTGTATGCCGATCCGTAGAGGGCGAGCAGCTCTCCCAGTCCGTTTTCGCCGTAATCTTTGTTTGTAAGTTTAAGGATAGGTTTTTTTGTCAGCTGGCAAAGCCAGACGATTGCTCTGCGGATTAGTTTGTTGTCCCATTCGCAGTTGGTAACGAGCCAGGGATGGCTTATGCGTGTCAGGTTGTAGGAGGAAGATAAATCGAGTATGACTTTCGTATTTTGGTGATGTTGCAAAAAGGTTGCGGGGACATTATCGGTTACGTGGCCTTCAACGGTTTTGTTAATAATTGAAGCCTTACTTTCTCCAAAAGCGAGGAGGACGATTTTTTTTGCTTCCAGGATGGTGCCGATGCCCATTGTAATGACGCCAAGCGGTACATTTTCAATTGAGTTAAACATCTGCGCCGATTCTTTGCGTGATGCGTTGTCCATCATCATAAAATGCGTTCTCGAATTGATGGATGTTCCTGTGCCGTTCAATCCGATGGTACCGATACTTCCGATACCGAGCAATACCAGGTCAATTCCGCCGTACTTTGAAATCAATTTTTCGTATTTGCAACTGAAATCATAGATGTCGTTTTTGTTCATGAATCCGTCGGGATAATGAATGTTGCCTTTAGGAATATCTATCTGGTTGAGAAAAGATTCTTCAATCTGATGAAGATTGCTGTTTGTTTCATTGTTAAGGGGATAAAATTCGTATAAAAGAAATACCACGACGTTTTTGAAACTAAGGTTTTCTTTTTTGTGCATGTGTATAAGATGTTGAAACAGGGAATGTGGCGAGCGTCCGCCGGGGATAACCATTACGTATTTTTTGTTTGCATTACGGAAGTCGCGAATATCTTTGGCGATTTCGTAAGCCAGCGCCAGCGAACCTTCGTCCATAGTAGCGCAGATATGTGTAGGAATCTTTTCGAAGCGTGTAAGGACGCTGCTTTCAAAAGCATTTTCCGGTTTGTAGTATCTTTCCGGAACGCGTGTAAGTGTAATTTGTGAGCTTAAATTATTGCGCATATTATATATGTTTTTTTTATTATAGATGCTATTTCATTTTTTCCAACTCTTCGATTGTGTTTGCCCATTTATTGATTGTCGCGGAGAGTTCCTTTTTCAGGACTTCGTGTTTTACATACAGCGAATTGTCGGCTGTGCCTTCCGGAGTTGTGAGCAATGTTTCTGTTTCGGAGATGGTTTTTTCGAGTTCGGAGATTTTTCGTTCGTATTCCGAGACAGATTTTTCCAGCTTTTTCAATATTCTGGCCTGTTCTTTTTGCTCTCCGTACGATATGTTTTTTAATTTCTCTTTTGCGGATTGTTTTGTATTTTCCGTTTTGTGTTCCAGCTCCTGCAGGTTTTCAATTTTTCTGTATTCGAGAAAATCATAAATGCCGCCCAGGTGTTCTCTGATTCTTTTCCGACCGAACTCGTATACTTTGTCTACCAAGCCGTCCAGGAAGTCGCGATCGTGTGAGACGATTACGGCCGTACCGTCGAAATCTTTCAAAGCATTCTTCAACACGTCTTTCGAACGCATGTCAAGGTGATTTGTCGGCTCGTCGAGGATTAGCAGATTGAGCGGTTCGAGCAGCAGGCGGATCATGGCCAGGCGGCTGCGTTCACCACCGGAGAGTACTTTCACTTTTTTGTCGGTTGCTTCGCCTCCAAACATGAAAGCGCCGAGCATGTCGCGAATTTTTGTGCGCATATCGCCGGTTGCGACGTAATCGACCGTTTCAAAAACAGTTTTATTTTCATCCAGAAGTTGCGCCTGGTTTTGGGCAAAGTAGCCGATTTTCACATTATGCCCCAATGTTAAAACGCCTCTGTAATCCGTAATTTCATTCATCATGCATTTCACGAGCGTAGATTTTCCTTCGCCATTTTTCCCCACGAACGCCACCTTATCGCCTCTGTTAATTGTAAAAGTAGCGTCGGCAAAGACAAGATGATTGCCGTAGCTTTTCGACAGATTTTCTACACTTACGGGATAAGAGCCTGAACGCGGAGCAGGAGGAAATCTAAGGCGCAACGTTGCACTGTCTTCTTCATCCACTTCTATTCGTTCGATTTTTTCCAGATGTTTTATACGCGACTGTACCTGCACGGCTTTGGTGGCCTTGTAGCGGAAGCGTTCGATAAACGCTTCCGTGTCTGCAAGCATTTTTTGCTGATTTTCGTAAGCGCGCATTTGCTGTTCGCGGCGTTCTTTACGCAATATGACATATTCATCATATTTTACTTTGTAATCATAGATACGTCCAAGTTCGATTTCAAGCGTCCGTTGCGTCGTGTTATTGATAAAAGCGCGGTCGTGTGAGACGAGCATTACGGCGTTAGCGCGTGTAACGATAAAATTTTCGAGCCACTGAATTGACTCAATGTCGAGATGATTTGTCGGTTCGTCCAACAGCAGGACGTCCGGTTTTTGAAGCAGCAACTTGGCCAGTTCTATTCTCATACGCCATCCGCCGCTAAATTCGGAAGTCGGACGATCAAAATCCTCCCGTACAAAGCCCAACCCAACAAGCGTCTTTTCCAGCTCGGCATGATAATTTGCACCGCCAAGCATTTGAAAATGTTCCGAAAGAGACGTCAGGCGTTCAATCAGATCGCCATAAATTTCGGACTCATAATCTGTTCTTGCGGACAGGGCGTTGTTAAGTCTTTCTATTTCTTTTTCCATCTCCCGAATGTGGTCGAAAGCTTTCTCTGTTTCTTCCCTCACCGTGTGAATGTCGGTCAGTTGCATTTGTTGCGGTAAATATCCCACGGTTATGTCTTTCGGAATGCCGATATTTCCTTTTGCAGGGGTCTGAAGTCCGGCAATCAACATCATCAGGGTTGATTTGCCTGCACCGTTTTTTCCCACGAGTGCAATACGGTCTTTTTTATTAATGACGAAGGAGATGGCATCAAGCAATGTGAATCCTCCAAATTCGACCGTTAAATTATTTATTGAAATCATTTGATTTTCTTTTTTCGTAATCCCTCGCTATAACATCTGTCCGGTTCTGTTGCGCCGCATCAGTTTTCCTGGGAAGGGAGATTTTCCGCCGCGCCCTCGCCGGAGGTATCGTAAGAGGTCGCGCCGTCGCTAACGGTTACCAAGCACGTATCTTTGATGAGCGGATTGGCGACACTTTTGACGCGGATTCTTGTCGTCCCGTTCGCTATGGCTCTCACCTGGCCGTTTTCCGAGACGGTAGCGATGGCTACATCGTCGCAGCTCCAGAAAATGTCAAGGTTTATGCCAAAGGGCGACGCCATAGCCGAGAGTTGTGAAATACTGCCCGGCGGCAGGGTAAGAGAATGTAAATTTAACACCACGAAGAATTGCGGGTCAAAGGTGAAATCGCCTATCAGGCTGGATTCTACAAATCCGACAAGGCTTGCTTTTGAGGCAAAATAGTTGCACTCACAACACAACTCTATTAATTTCGTCAGCTTTGAGAAATCAAGGATGGATATTTGATTCTCGAAACAATACAACTCTCTCAAATTTATCAGATTTGAAATGTCAAGGACGGACAGCTGGTTTGTGCGACAATCCAGCAGCGCCAAATTCGTCAGATTAGAAACATTCAGGGTGCATATCTGATTATCGTGGCAAACCAGCATTTCCAAATTAATCAGATTCGAAACATCCAGGAAGGGTATCCGGTTATTGCCACAATCCAGTATTATCAACTTCGTCAGCCTGGCGACATCCAGGCCGGATATTTGGTTGTCAAAACAGGACAATTCCGTTAAATTCACCAGATTCGAAACATTCAAGACGGATATCCGGTTATTGCAGCAACACAGCTTTGTCAACTTCGTCAGATCAGAAACATCCAAGGCGGATATTTGGTTATCGTAGCACGTCAGTTGCGTCAAATTCGTACAGCCGCTTAAATCCAGCTCTCCGGTAAGATTTCTCCCCGCTATCTTAAGTTGTTCCAGATACTTCACGCAGCCTTTCTTTTTCCATATACAGCCAAAGTCGCCGTTTTTCCATGTATTGGGATCATTCACGTTCCATCCAAGTTTCGCCGCATTATCGTCTTGCAGGAGGAATGCCTGCAATCGAGCGACATCGTGACCGGAATATTCTACTTTCTTGAATATATTTTTTAAATACGAAATAACTCCGGCGAGAAATTGTAATATTTTCATAAGTATAAATTTTAAATGACGGATAAATTATTTTTTATTAAGAATATCTGAACTGTAATGGCGTTAGTGAGCAAAGGCGTCGTCCTTGTTTTATATTTTATATCCTGCCGTATTTTTTCCTCGTCTTCCGTTGGAGGCGGGAGATACGATGTGTATCTTTTCTCCCGCAGCCGTCAAACGTCCGGATACAATGTGTATCTTTTCTCTTGCAGCCGTCAAACGTCCGGATACAATGTGTATCTTTTCTCCCGCAGTCGTCAAACGTCCGGATACAATGTGTATCCCGTATCTCCGAAATTTGAAAAAGAAAAAAACAGGGAAGATGTTTGCCGAAAGCATCTGCTTGACAATGGGTGATAACAGTTATACAGTCAGCCGTTTTCCCATGTTTCATGAAAGTGGCTGCTTTTGTTATGTCCGTCGGATGCGGCGAGAAAATCCTGTTCATTATTTTATTATATTTCATGTTGAATAATAAAATCACTGCAAAGATATAACGAAAAAACAAGTTTGCAAATATTTTTTAATTATTATTCTGTTTTCCGGATATGTAGCCGGCGTATCACGCAGGTGAAGAAGCGTATCAAAGTGCGTTTTTTCGTTGCCTGTAAGGCAGGGATGGTAGTGGATAAGGTGCGAAGCGGTTGATGAAAGTCGTATGGCCGTTATCAGGGAGGAGGCGCGAGGAAGGTATGCGTGATAACGAGATCGCCCTCACGGGCCGGAAGATACAACAAAGCCATCCGGGAAAGCGCGGGATGGCGCGTGGTTTCATTTGCGACCGGTGAGGGCGAGGGCAGAGCGTTTTGGAGAAGCTTTATATCTGCTGTATCCTCTCGCTTTGTCAAAATAAAATGCCGAATATTTCAAATTTTGTCGAACGCCTGTTCCAGGTCGGCCATCAGATCGTCTATGTGTTCAACGCCGATAGACAGGCGTACCGTCCCCGGCTTGATGTCCTGTTCGATAAGTTCTTCTTCGCTGAGCTGTGAGTGGGTGGTTGTCGCCGGATGTATTACGAGCGACTTTGCATCGGCTACATTGGCCAGCAGCGAGAAAATCTCCAGGCTGTCGATGAAACGATGCGCTTCGCTGATGCCTCCTTTGATATCGAAAGTGAAAATAGATCCTCCGCCTTTTGGAAAATATTTTCTATACAGCGCATTATCCCAGCGGTATGTCAGCGCAGGATGTTTCACAATTTCAACCTTGGGGTGCTTCTTCAGATAATCTATCACCTTGAGCGTATTTTCGATATGGCGTTCTACCCTTAGCGACAATGTTTCAAGTCCCTGCAAGAGCAAAAATGCATGAAAAGGGCTTAACGTAGCGCCCAGATCGCGAAGCAGGATGGCGCGTGCACGAATGGCGTAAGCTGCCGGTCCTGCGGCGTCAACAAATCTGATGCCGTGGTAGGAAGCGACCGGCTCGGTCAGTTGCGGGAATTTGCCTGATGCAATCCAGTCGAATTTTCCGGAATCAACGATCACGCCTCCAAGCGTTGTTCCGTGTCCGCCGATAAATTTAGTGGCGGAATGAACGACAATGTCGGCGCCATAATCGAATGGACGGACAAGGTAAGGGGTTGCAAAGGTGTTGTCCACAATCAGGGGTATCCTGTGTTTATGGGCTACTCTGGCAATTGCTTCAATATCGATTACGTCCGAATTGGGATTTCCCAGCGTTTCGATAAAAATCGCTTTTGTGTTTTCTTTGACGGCTTTGTCGAAATCGTCGGGGTCTTGCGGGTCTACGAATGTTGTGGAGACGCCGTTCTGTGGCAATGTGTGCCTGAAAAGGTTATAGGTGCCGCCGTAAATGGTTTTCTGGGAAACAATATGGTCTCCTGCGCCGGCGATGTTCAGGATGGCATAGGTAACGGCTGCCGCCCCCGAAGCCACGGCAAGAGCGGCGATTCCTCCTTCAAGCGCTGCAATGCGCTGCTCAAAAATATCCTGAGTCGGGTTTGTAAGCCTTGCGTAGATGTTTCCCGCATCACGCAGCCCGAAGCGCGCCGCAGCGTGTTCCGAATTGTGGAACACAAACGATGTGGTCTGATAAATCGGAACTGCACGCGCATCTGTTGCCGGATCGGCGTGTTCCTGTCCTGCGTGTAATTGCAAGGTCTCGAATTGTAATTTTTTTGTTGCCATAATTTTGATATTTTAATATGTTGATAAATTATATTCATCCGTGAAATCCGCTGCAAAGTTACGACAGTGGCAACAATAATCAAATACCACAATTATGGTAGACGCATTGCCGATTGATAATTATTTTGTATCTTGCGAGCTTAAAAACAGATTTTTTAAGTATATGAACAGTCGAAATAAAATAATTATTGCATCAAAAGCTCCTAAATATTTGCGACTTATTGATGATGCCGGAATAAATAAAATCCTGGAAGATCTTGCGTGCGAACTGTGTCGTTCGACAGGGTCGATTCTTGAAGCTAACAGGTGTGATTTGTCGAAAATGGACACGGAAGATCCCAAATACGACCGCCTTAAATTAACGGAAGAACGCATAAAAAACATTGCCGCAGATGTAAGAACCGTAGCCGGCCTGCCTTCGCCGCTGGGTGTCGTCATAAGCTGCGACATAAGACCCAACGGCATGAAGATACGCAAAATATCCGTCCCGATCGGCGTGCTGGGAATAATATACGAGGCGCGTCCCAACGTAACGATCGACGTCTTTTCGCTATGCCTGAAATCCGGAAACGCATGTATCCTCAAAGGTGGAACCGAAGCCGAAAATTCCAATAAAGTCCTGGTGGAAATTATTCACAGGACGCTCGAAAATAATGATATGGACGCCTCCGCATGTACCCTTCTCCATTCCGATCCGCAAGCCACAATGACCCTGTTACATTCGGTCGGATATGTAGATCTTATCATCCCGCGCGGCAGCGCTTCATTGATAAACTTTGTCAGGGAAAACTCAAAAGCGCCCGTTATAGAGACCGGCGCAGGAATCTGTCACACTTATTTCGATAAATATGGAGACAGGGAAAAAGGACGTGAAATCATTCACAATGCCAAAACACGCCGCGTAAGCGTATGTAACGCCCTCGATTGCCTGCTCATTCACAAAGACAGGCTGGAAGATTTGCCTTATCTCTGCAGCAAGCTGCGGGAAAACCAAGTCATCATTTATGCCGATACGCCATCTTACAAAGCCCTCGACGGAAAATATCCCGAAGCATTGCTTGAAGCAGCGAGTGTAGAAAGTTACGGCACGGAATTTCTTGATTACAAGATGAGCGTCAAAACGGTAAGCAATACAAGAGAGGCATTGAAACATATCGCCGAATACGGCTCGAAACACAGCGAATGTATTGTCTGCGAATCGGAAGAAACAGTAAAGTTTTTTACAACTCAAGTGGACGCCGCATGTGTCTACGCCAATGTATCGACAGCCTTCACGGATGGCGCCCAGTTTGGATTCGGCGCTGAAATAGGAATCAGCACGCAAAAACTTCATGCCCGCGGCCCCATGGGGCTAAAAGCGCTCACTGCCTATAAATATATTATTGAAGGAGAAGGACAAATCAGACCATAACAGCAATCAGAAAAAAAGAATTATTATATATATTAATGTATCAGTATTATGAACTTTTTAACAGTACAGGACATCGGCGATATAAAGCAAGCCGTAAAAGAAGCTTTGGAGATTAAGAAAGACCGTTTTAAGTTTGTAGAACTTGGCCGTAACAAAACTTTATTGATGATTTTCTTCAATTCGAGTTTGCGTACAAGATTGAGTACACAGAAAGCCGCCATGAATCTGGGCATGAATACAATTGTGCTTGATATTAATCATGGCACATGGCGACTTGAAACCGAACGCGGCGTGGTGATGAACGGCGACAAACCGGAACACCTTCTGGAAGCAATACCCGTTATGGGCTGTTATTGCGATATTATCGGCGTCCGCTCGTTTGCACGGTTTGAAAGCAAAGAAGATGATTACAATGAGAAAATTATCACCCAATTTGTAGAACATTCCGGTCGTCCGGTTTTCAGTATGGAAGCCGCCACACGGCATCCGTTGCAGAGTTTTGCGGATGTGATTACGATTGAAGAATACAAGCGTACAGAGCGGCCAAAGGTCGTTTTATCCTGGGCGCCGCATCCCCGACAGTTGCCGCAAGCCGTTCCGAACAGCTTTGCGGAATGGATCAATGCAACCGATTATGAATTTGTTATAACAAATCCGGAAGATTATGATCTGGCGCCGGAATTTGCAGGAAACGCACGTGTGGAGCACGACCAAAAGAAAGCCTTCAAAGGCGCTGACTTTATTTATGCCAAAAACTGGTCAGTCTACGCTGATCCTCATTACGGAAAAGTTTTGAGCACGGATCGCGCATGGACGATAGATTCGGAAAAAATGGCGCTGACAAACAATGCTTATTTTATGCACTGCCTGCCGGTTCGCCGTAACATGATTGTAACGGATGAAGTGATTGAAAGCCCGCAAAGCATCGTCATCCCCGAAGCCGCCAATCGCGAAATATCGGCGCAAACGGTATTAAAAAGAATGTTGGAAAATCTCTGACATGTTGTTTATATAGTATCCTTATTTCTTTGCGTACATACGCGACGTTCTTGCGTATGTACGCGAAGGTTCTTAGGGATGTACTTAAGTCACATCAGGCGGAAAAAAAGTGATTACTATATGTTACGCCTGTCCGGGCGTTCCGACGGGAGGCAGTATGTCGCCGAAATTTTTTTGGTTCTGAAAATTGTTTTTCACTGCTTCTTCATATTTCTGAATGTTGTCCTGAAGCGCGAAAAGAAGTCTTTTTGCATTGTCAGGCGTCATGATGATACGGCTTTTCACTTTTGCTTTGGGAACGCCCGGTACGAGACGAATGAAGTCGAGGATAAAATCCGACGCCGAATGTGCGATAACAACCAAATTGGAATAAATACCCTGTGCAACTTCCTCGCCCAGTTCTATTTGAATTTGATTTTGGATATTGTTTTGCATAGTCAAAATATGTTTATTTGAGTACAAAATTACATTTTCTTTTCAAAAAATTTGTGTCTTCAGGAAAAATACTTAGTTTTGTGCTATCATTTTTTTATAAACAGAAAATTTTGAAGAATGAAATTAAGAATGTTATCGTTGTATTTATTGCTGAATATTACGGCAATTAGTGCACAAACAAGAGTAGAAAAGATATCGCCGACCAGGGCATTGGGTAATGGCGTGATATACATGTTGCCCAGAACGTCGTTTATAGTAAATGCGGAAGTTACGAAAATATCCGTAAAGTCAGGCCCTTATTATAAATATGCGGAAAGATACCTTGGCGTGAAAGATGTTCCCACAGAAGACCGTACGTATTATGAACTTGGAGAAATAACCCTTACAAACAAAGGCGTTCCGGACGAAAACAATAAATTTATGATTGAATTCAGGCAAAAAACCGTAGCGCCCTTTGTCTATCTCACGGAAGACGGTCTGCTGTGCGCCATCAATGCGGAATATACGTCCGAAGCCGAGCCGCAACAGAAGAAAATAGCAGATAGCCACAAAACAGTCGCAACATCTCCGACGCCTGCCCTTACCGAAGAATTATTGATGGCAGGATCGGTAGCCAAACAGGCGGAAGTAGCCGCCAAACAGATATACAGACTTCGTGAGAGCAAAACAGATATTCTTACCGGCGACGCCGACAACATGCCTCCCGACGGCGAAGCCATGAAACTGGTAATAAGCAAACTGGAAGAACAGGAAAAAGCATTGATAAACCTTTTTACCGGTACGGAAACACGTGAGACTTCATATTTTGATGTCTCAATTTTGCCCGATGACGAATTGGAACGTGAAGTTTTGTTTCGTTTCTCATCGAAACTCGGCATTTTAGACGACGATGATTTGGCAGGAGAGCCTGTGTATATGAATCTCAAAGCATTGGAACGTGCTCCGGAACCTGTCTTCCAGGAGGCGATGAAGAAAGAAAAAGAACGCAAGGGCGTAATTTATAACGTTCCGGGTAAAGCGCTGGTTGAAATTGTGCGTGCAAACAAAAAAATATTAAAACGAGAAACGCTTGTGGTACAGTTCGGCACGCAGGAAACGCTTGCACCTGTCATTCTCGAAGATAAAAAACAGCCGGTAAAAGTGGTTTTTTATCCCGAAACCGGTTCGATTAAACAGATAACTAAATAATTAATAATTTAAAAATATAATATTATGTTCAAAAATCATCCAAAAGGATTAATTCCCGCTGCCCTCTCCAATATGGGCGAACGTTTCGGCTATTACATTATGAATGCCGTACTGGTATTGTTTCTGTGTTCCAAATTTGGTTTGGACGATGAAAAAAGCGGATTGATCTACTCGTTCTTTTATGCCGGTATTTATGTTTTAAGTCTTGCAGGAGGACTGATTGCCGACAGGTTGCGCAATTACAAAGGAACAATCATGTCCGGCTTGATTATTATGGCAACCGGTTATGCCGTTTTATCCATTCCCATTTTATCAACGGCGGACAACATTCACTGGTTATTGCCTTTAACTTGTGTGGCGCTGTTTTTTATCGCTTTCGGAAACGGACTGTTCAAAGGCAATTTGCAGGCAATTGTCGGACAGATGTACGATAATCCTCAATATGCAAATAAAAGAGATTCCGGTTTTCAAATATTTTATGTGTTTATAAATATCGGCGGACTGATAGCGCCATTTGTTGCTCCCATATTGAGAGGCTGGTGGTTGGGAAAACACTCTCTGGCCTATAACGCGAACTTGCCTGAATTGTGTCACAAGTTTTTGAAGTTCGGCCAAACAATGGTCGGCCAAAACGCAACCGCCGAAGAAATCCAGGCAGCTCCGCAACTGTTCAACAACCTGGTTGAACTGTCCGGAAAAGTTATTCATACGGGAAGCACTTTAAATCCTGCTAATATCGGCGAATTTTGTACCAAATACCTGGATATTTTCAACACGGGAGTACATTATTCTTTTATTGCTTCAGTGGCGGCAATGGCGATTTCGCTGGCAATTTTTCTTTTAAGCAAAAAAATGTTCCCGAATCCCGTTAAAAAAGAAACCGAAACCGTAAACTACACAAAAGAAGAAAAATCAATAATGGCCAGGGAGATAAAACAAAGAATACTGGCATTGCTGGCCGTTCTCGGAATCGTTATATTTTTCTGGTTTTCTTTCCATCAGAACGGCGCTTCACTGTCGCTTTTTGCAAGAGATTTTGTGGTAACAAAAACCATCCCGCCGGAAATCTGGCAGGCTATAAATCCTTTCTTCGTGATCGCTTTAACTCCATTAATAATGTTAATATTCGGCAGTTTGAGCAAACGTGGTAAAGAGATTTCTACGCCCAGAAAAATTGCCATCGGTATGGGAATTGCGGGGCTTGCCTTTTTGTTCCTCTCTATAATTTCCTGCATGAATGGCTATCCTTCCGCAGCAGATTTCAAGAAAACGGCCGAAATAGTGCAAGACGCTATGAAAACAGGGCCCTGGGTACTGATTGTATTGTATTTCTTTCTTACTGTTGCAGAATTGTTTATTTCTCCGCTCGGATTATCGTTCGTATCAAAAGTCGCCCCCAAAAACATTCAGGGATTTTGTCAAGGTTTGTGGCTCACGGCAACGGCAGTGGGCAACGGTTTGTTGTGGATCGGACCGTGGCTCTACAACAAATACCCTATCTGGCAATGTTGGGCGGTATTTATCGTGCTCTGCGTATTTTCAATGCTCCTGATGCTCTCAATGGTCAAATGGATAGAAAGGGTTGCGAAATAAAAGTCAGTAAAATACAAACTTGGAAACAGAGGGGGGTTATTTTACGGTGGACGAAAAGAACAAACTGATTTACCTGCTATCGACCAATGATGACGACCCGTTTTTTGTGTTCAATTGAGATCTCGTAAAAACTGTAAAACCCAATCGTCTCGGCAACATTTATTTTCTATACAAAGGTCAGCATTATGAATTAAATATTAACAGATCAACAGTAACAAGAGTATGAGCAGCGCTAACAAAAGATTTAAATTTAGATGTGACATAGACGGTGAAGTATGTATTTTTATGGTAGATTCAATACTTGACATGTCATTCATGTTAGGAAAACGTTGGAGGTTCGAAACAAAAAACTTATATAAAAGTGGAAGAAAAAGGTACGGAAGCCGCAGCAGTAACGGAAATAGGCATGGTAATACTTCCTGAACCGTCTGACGACAAGTCTGTTTTCCTTACCGACCGCCCATTCCTGTTCGTCATTCAGGAAAATTCGACCGGCACAATATTGTTTATGGGAAAAATCGGAAATCCTGCAGAATAACAGGAGTAAAGAGATTTTTCCTTTGTGAGAATGACACAAGGCAGCGGATATATAAAAAAACTTCCGTCTTTCGGGGCGGAAGTTTTTTTATATACCTGAGTTCGATGTAATGAATTAAAAACCTGAGTTCGACGTAAGAAAGGTATAAAAAAATTTGGTAAGTTGGCTAATATTTCTTATTTTTGTATCTAATAATCAACATTATAAATAGAAATTATGGCACAACTTACCACCG
>JAITJX010000153.1 GCA_031278765.1 Tannerella sp.
GGGGGGGATCCGTTTTGGGTTTTGAGCAAATGCCATTCACCGATTAAAAATCTTAAAACCGATCCAAGCGCTCCTCCAAAGGCTATTAACAATATTTTCCTCATAATTAATTATTTCCCAGGTCGCGGAAATCCTCCTGCTGATGTCATTGCAAATATACCTTTCTGCTTTGTTCTGATATCTTCGACAAGATAAAATACCTTTGGGTCAAATTTTTTAATTATATCAACCACTTTTTGATATGATTTCCGCATTACGACTGTTTCTATAATATCCACTTCCGAAACAGCGCCTGCGCCTCTCACAAATGTTAAACCAAACCCGTTATTAGTAAGCTCTTTAGTAAGTTCATGAGCATTGTTTTTTGCATATACACGAAACAGGATGTATCCGAGCGCTATCTTGTTTTCTACAAGAATACCTACATAATTACCTGTTGCATAGCCTGCTGCATAGGAAACATAATGCAAAAGACTGTTTGCATGCGTAAATATCTGCGAGATAATCACAACCCAGATAAAAACTTCAAAAAATCCGACAATTGGAGCCTTGTAACGTTCTCCCTTTGAGACAAATATAATACGCAATGTTCCTAACGTAACATCGCATATTCGACCGAAAAATATCACAATCGGCAATAAGTATGGATAAGCGTCAAATATTTCAAACATATACTTTCTATTTAAAATGCAAAGATATGCAAGAAATTTTGTACATTTGCACATTCATGCGATAATTTTATGGCTGCAAAAGAAAAAATTGGCAATAATATACTGATAAAAAACAGGCGGGCTTCGTTTGATTATGAGTTTATTGAAACGTTTGAAGCAGGTATTGTGCTGACAGGTACGGAAATAAAATCCATAAGGCTCGGAAAAGCAAATCTTGTAGACACGTATTGTATTGTTGAACGCAGAGAAGTGTGGGTTAAAAATATGTATATCGCCGAATATTTTTACGGAACATATAATAATCATTCGGCTCGCCGCGAACGGAAACTGCTGCTTAATAGAAAGGAAATCAAAAAACTGGAAACTGCAAATAAAAACAACGGTTTTACAATCGTGCCTGTTAAACTGTTTATCAACGGGAAAGGCCTGGCTAAACTGGTGATTGTTATAGCAAAAGGCAAGAAAGAATACGACAAGCGGCAATCTTTGAAAGAGCGCGACGATAAAAGGATGATTCAAAGTGTATTTAGAAAATAATTTTTTAATGTGTTTATTATAAATGAAATCAATTAAAAATACGATAACAGAACTTCTTGCAGAGCGAATTCTCATCCTTGACGGAGGATTGGGAACTATGATTCAGACATATAACTTAACCGAAGAAGATTATCGCGGAAACATTTTTATCAAACACGAAGGACAGTTGAGAGGAAATTATGATGTTCTGAATATCACTTGTCCCGATGTAATCAGAGAAATACACAAAAAATATATTGAAACGGGAGTTGATATTTTTACAACAAATACGTTTAGCGCTAATGCCGTATCTATGGAAGATTACGACATTCAGTCGTGGGTAAGAGAAATAAATCTTGCTGCCGGTCGGCTTTGTCGCCAACTTGCCGACAAATATATGTTCTTAAATCCTGACAGGCAGATTTTTGTAGCCGGTTCTATCGGTCCGACCAATAAAACGGCTTCTATGAGTCCCGACGTTAATAATCCGGCCTTCCGTGCGGTTTCGTATATTGATTTATATAATACTTATTATGAGCAAGTTGAAGCACTTATTGACGGAGGTGTAGATTTACTTCTTTTCGAGACGGTTTTCGATACACTAAATGCAAAGGCTGGACTGGAAGCGGCTGTAAGCGTTTTGAAAAACAAAAATCTTGATTTGCCAATAATGTTATCTCTCACAATATCAGGTAAAGGAGGACGAACTTTATCGGGTCAAACGTTGGAGGCGTTTATTGCTTCCGTTCAGGATATGCCAATATTCAGTATAGGTTTAAACTGCTCTTTCGGGGCAGCCGAAATGAAACCGTACCTGAAAGAATTGTCCGAAAAAGCGCCTTTTTATATCAGTGCTTACCCCAATGCAGGGCTTCCGAACAAATTCGGAAAATACGATGAAACGCCTGAAACAATGGCTGTCCAGATAAAACAATTTATTTACGAAGGTTTGGTAAACATTATCGGCGGTTGTTGCGGGACAACGCCTGCACATATTGCTAAATATCAGGAATTAGTAAAAGGCGCGACGCCACGTAAACCACTTGAAAAACCAAAATCACTGTGGCTTTCGGGACTGGAGATGCTCGAAGTGAAACCCGAAAATAATTATGTAAATATTGGAGAACGATGTAATGTGGCAGGTTCCCGAAAATTTTTGCGGTTGATAAAAGAAAAAAACTATGAAGAAGCTTTGACGATTGCACGAAAACAAGTCGAAGATGGTGCGCAAATACTTGATATTAACATGGATGACGGTTTACTCGATGCTGTTGAGGAAATGAAAACTTTTTTGAATTTGATTGCTTCCGAGCCTGACATTGCACGAGTTCCTGTAATGGTTGATTCGTCGAAATGGGAAGTAATAGAACAAGGCCTGATGTGTCTGCAAGGTAAAAGCATTGTCAATTCGATAAGTCTTAAAGAAGGTGAACAAATTTTTCTGAAACATGCCGAAAAGATTCGTCTGCTTGGCGCAGCAACGGTCGTAATGGCTTTCGACGAGAAAGGACAGGCTGACACTTTTGTACGTAAAATTGAAATCTGTGCAAGGGCATACAAATTACTGACCGAAAAAATCGGGTTTTCGCCGCAAAATATTATTTTTGACCCTAATGTGTTGGCTATTGCAACCGGAATGTTGGAACATAATGGCTATGGGATGGATTTTATCAAGGCTGTGGGATGGATAAAAAAAAATCTGCCTTATGCAAAAGTGAGCGGAGGCATTAGCAATCTGTCGTTCTCGTTTCGTGGAAATGATTATATCCGAGAATCAATGCATGCCGTTTTCCTGTATCATGCTATTAAGGAAGGCATGGATATGGGGATTGTAAATCCATCATCAACAATCACTTATGAAGATATAGAGCCTCAACTTCGCGATCTGTTGGAAGATGTGATACTTGCCCGCAGACCAGAAGCGGCCGAAGAATTGATTCGATATGCACAATTCCATTCGGGAAATTTGTCTGAAAATAAAGAAAATGACAGGGAAAAATGGCGTGAAGGATTGTTGGAAGAGCGGATAGAATACGCATTGATAAAAGGGATTGGCGATTTTTTGGAAGAAGATTTGAACGAGGCGCTTCAAAAATACAACAAAACAGTTGAGATTATAGACGGCCCGTTAATGCACGGAATGAACAGAGTTGGAGAATTGTTCGGCGAAGGTAAAATGTTTTTACCTCAGGTTGTCAAAACAGCCCGCACGATGAAAAAGGCAGTCGCACTTTTGCAACCTGCCATCGAAACCGAAAAGAAAGGAGTAGCCAGTTCAAAAGCCGGTAAAATCGTCTTTGCTACGGTGAAAGGTGATGTTCATGATATTGGTAAAAATATTTGTTCCATCGTTTTGGCATGTAACAATTATGAAGTTATAGATTTGGGAGTAATGGTTCCGGCAGAAAAAATTATTGAAACTGTTCGTGCTGAAAATCCTGATATTCTGTGTCTTTCTGGACTTATTACACCCTCGTTGGAAGAAATGAAACATGTTGCTGATGAAATGCGAAAAGCAGGTATGACGATTCCGATCATGATAGGTGGCGCAACAACTTCCAAACTTCATACGGCGCTGAAAATCGCTCCGCATTACGATTATCCCGTGATTCATGCTACCGACGCATCGCAAAATCCGCTTATAGTGTCAAAATTGCTGAATCCTGCAACTAAAAGTCAATTTATCAGCGAGTTAAATAAAGAATACGAAAAAATTAGAAATTTACATCTTTCAACTGTAACAAAAGAATCTTTGCTTTCATTTGATGAATCTAAAAAACGCTCCTTTAAATATGACTGGTCAAACTATAAACCTGTTATACCCAACAAATTTGGAATAAACCGATTATTAATAATCGTGAACGACTTGATGCCGTATATAAACTGGTCTTTCTTCTTCTCTGCCTGGAAGTTAAACGTACGCTACGGAGACATATCAGTTCTCTTGGAATATCAAGGCTGCCGTGAAGAATGGATAAATAAGTTTCCTGAAAATAAGCGCGCAAAAGCCGAAGAAGTATTGAAATTGTACTGTGATGCAAGATATTTGTTGAATGAAATCAGGAATTATTCATGCAAGGCTGTCTATGGACTTTTTCGCGCTGTATCAATAGGTGAAGATATTTTTGTAGAACCAGACAATAAAAATATTCATCCGAAGATAACAATACCTGCTTTAAGACAACAAATACCTAATGAACAAGGTTTTTGCCTGTCGCTTGCAGATTATATAATACCCTGTTCGGAAAATACGGACGATTACATAGGTTTTTTTGCCGTAACAACAGGAAAAGAACTTGATAATTTAAAATCCAAATATCAAAATGATAACTATAAATTGATGTTACTGCAAACCGTTTTTGACCGTTTGGCAGAAGCAGCAGCCGAATATCTGCATGAAAAGGTGCGTAAAGAATACTGGGGTTATGCTTCTGATGAAAATCTTTCTGTCGATGAACTCTTCAAGGTTCATTACCAAGGCATCAGGCCTGCAACAGGTTATCCTTCGATACCCGATCAAAGTTTGGTTTTTGAATTGGATAAATTGCTGAATTTGAGCAAAACAGGTATTTCGATAACAGAGTCGGGTGCTATGTTTCCGACATCGTCGGTTGTGGGATTGTATTTTTCACATCCAGACTCCCGGTATTTTATGGTTGGAAAAATTTCCGAAGAACAGTTGATCAACTATGCGGAAAGAACGGGTAAATCAAAAGAATATCTGCAAAAATTTCTGGTTAAAAATTTCAATTAAAATATATATCTGTATGAAACTATTAGACACAAAACTTATGCATCCGGCTGATCAATTGATAGTTGTAATTAGTCGTATATATCGTAGCGGACTTACAACTACTTCGGGAGGTAATATTTCAATCAAAGACGACAACGGAGATATCTGGATTACGCCGGCAGGAGTTGATAAAGGCTCATTGACGAAAAAAGACATCGTCTGTGTAAAGACTGACGGCACAATTTCCGGTATTCATCGCCCGTCTTCCGAATATCCATTCCATAGAGCAATTTACGAAATTCGCCCGCAAATGACCGCTGTTATTCATGCACATCCACCTGCATTAGTGGCATTTAGCATCACACATCAGATTCCGAATACGAACATCATCCCACAAGCAAAAGGTATTTGCGGAACTATCGGATTTGCAAAGTATGATGTTCCGGGCAGTAAGAATTTGGGCAAGAAAATCGCAGAAGAATTTAAAAAACAACCTGATTACAAAGCTGTTATTATGGAAAATCATGGGGTTGTACTTTGTGGTGAAGATTTGAAAGACGCATATCAACGCTTTGAAACCCTCGAATTTTGTGCGCGGACGGTTATAAATGCAAATATTCTCGGTAAACCTAACTACCTGACCGATGAACAAATACAACAACATGAAAAAGCTATTCCAACGGATTTTCCTCATTTTTTGAACATTACCTACCCATCCGATGAGCGTGAAATTCGCGACATCATGATTAAAATTATTCATCGCGCCTGCAATCAGGGGCTTATGATTAGTTCTTACGGGACGGTTTCGGTACGCTGGAGAAACAATGATTTTCTGATATCTCCTGTAGGAGTGCCGCGTTGGGACATGGATACCGAAGACATAGTACAGGTAAAGGACGGTAAAGTAGAAGCCGGAAAAGTGCCGAGCCGTTCGGTTGCTTTACATCAGGAAATATATCAGAGCAATCCGAAAATCAATTCTATCATCTTGACACAACCACCTCATTTAATGGGATATTGCACCTCCGGAATGAAACTCAACGTGCGTACTATCCCCGAAAGCTGGATATTCCTGAAAGACATTCCAATAATGCCGTTTGGGATACAATATGAAGACAACAAGCGCATTGCAGAAATTTTAAAAACATATCCAGCTGTGTTATTATCCAATGATTCCGTAATTATAACTGGAGATGGATTACTAAACACTTTCGATCGCCTCGAAGTGGCCGAATTCAGCGCCAAATCTCTGATTCTGGGCGAACGAATCGGCAAACTGCAACCCATTACGGATGAAGAGGTTGAGGAATTAAGAGTAGCGTTTAATGTGGAATAAATTATGTGGAATATAATTATGAAACAATATATTTTTATCTTCGTTTCGGTTATTTGTTTGTATTCCTGCAATACGGAAGATATTAAAGTATATGATCTTCGTTGTGAAAATCTTACCGATCCTTTAGGAATTGATACCGAAGATGCGCGTTTCAGCTGGAAAATAAAATCCGACATTCAGGGCGACCGGCAAACCGCGTATCGAATACTGGTTGCAAGCAGTAGCACTTTGTTGGCTGCCGACAAAGCGGATCTGTGGGATTCGGGAGAGATTGAATCGCCCGAATCTGTTTTGACTCCATATTCAGGCGCAAGACTTTCATCGGGAACTGTCGCTTTTTGGAAAGTACGAATCAAAAATAAAAATGGACATTATTCTACATGGAGTAAACCGGCAAAATTCAGTATCGGACTGCTGAATTTGTCCGATTGGCAAGGCATATATATTGGATTTCCAAAAGAAGCAGGTGATCCTCAAAGCCCTCTATTGAGAAAACAATTTGAACTGAAAAGTAAATCAGGATGTATATTGTTGCATATTAATTCTTTAGGATACCATGAGGTGTATATCAATGGAGGAAAAATAGGTAACGAACTGCTTGTTCCCGCTGTTTCTCAATTCAACAAAAGATCTTTGTCAAGAACATATGATGTATCGAACTGTCTGAAAAAAGGAAAGAACGATTTGGTTATCTGGCTGGGAAGGGGTTGGTACCAGCTGGGTTTGCCGGGTGTTGTTTATGAAGGTCCTTTGGTAAAAGCGCAATTGGAAGAATACGGCAATAGCATGCGCAATATACTTCTTGTTACGGATACATCGTGGAATGTTTGCGAAAGTGGTTATTCGCTGACAAAAAAATGGAAATACGACGAATTCGGTGGGGAACATATCGACGCTACTTTGGTACCGGATAATTTTACCGCTCCAGAACTGGATAAAAGGCAATGGCATCTGGCAGTAAAAATAGATGTTCCCACTCATACGGTATCGCCTCAGATGACTGAAGGCAATCGGATTGCGGAAAAATATCCTGCTAAAAGTATCATACAGATAGCCGACAAATCATGGTTGGTCGATGTCGGTAAATCGCTGACAGGCCAAATAGAAGTCAAATTTCCTAAACTCAGTAAAGAACAAAAGATCACCCTTGCTTATTGTGATCATATTGATGACAAAGGTAATTTTGTCAATCAGAATCAGGAAGATTATTATATAGCATCAGGCAAAGCAGGGGAGATTTTTCAAAATAAATTTAACTATCATAGTTTCAGATATTTAAAAATATCCGGTTTGGAAGAAGCTCCCCATCTCGATGATATTACAGCATTTTTGATCCGTACCGGATATGATGATGCCGCATCCTTTCGCTGCTCAGACGATGACATGAACGCCATACATGATATGATACGGCATACTTTACACAGCCTTAGTCTCGGCGGTTATTTGGTTGATTGCCATCATTTCGAGCGACTTGGTTATGGTGGAGACGGTCATGCCTCGACAGTGACAGCACAAACCTTGTTCAACCTGCCGTCGTTATATGCTAATTGGCTTCAGGCTTGGGGCGATTGTATCCGTGATGACGGAGGGCTTCCACACACGGCGCCAAATCCGTATCCTGCTGGTGGCGGTCCATATTGGTGCGCATTTATCGTTACTTCTCCCTGGAACGCTTGGCTGAACTATGGCGACCGCAGGTTTATTGAGAAATATTACCTCGTGATGCAGCATTGGTTGCAATACGTTGATAAATATACCGTCGATAGATTGTTAAAAAAATGGCCGGATACGGATTACAGATCTTGGTATCTGGGCGATTGGCTTCCTCCAAAAAGAGTGGATCAAAGTATACAGGCTTCCATAGATTTGGTTAACAATTGCACAATCAGCGAATGTTACGTGCTTCTGCGTAAAATGGCACATATTCTCGGAAAAGAAAACGATGCGTCGCTTTATGCAAACAAACGAGATACGCTGAATAAACTTCTGCATGAAATCTATTTTCAGCCCGATTCGGCAGGTTACGCAAGTAATTCCCAGATTGATATAGCTTATCCAATGCTAACACAAGTAACACCTCCGGAATTAACTGATGCTGTAATGGAAAAATTGCTTTACGAAACGGAACACACCCTGAAAGGACATATCGGAACAGGTTTGGTTGGCATACCTGTCATCACCGAATGGGTTGTGAAATTCAACCAACCCGATTTTATGTATTCCATGCTGAAAAAAACAGATTATCCGGGTTATCTCTATATGATAAACAATGGCGCGACCACCACCTGGGAGGCATGGGACGAACCTCGAAGTTATATCCATAACTGTTTCAATGGCATAGGTTCATGGTTTTATCAAGCTGTCGGAGGTATTCGTCCTGACGAAACGGCGCCGGCTTACCGGAAAGTATGGATTCAACCGCAAATTCCCGAAGGAATCACCTGGGCTGAAATCATCAAAGAAACACCTTATGGAACACTTTCCGTCCATTGGGAAAAAAATAGCGTACAACTATCTTTCAATCTGTCAATTCCTGTCGGATGTACGGCTTATTTACCACTGCCGAAAAAAATAAGGAGATATTCCATCAATGGTGAAAACTTCAACAAAATAGACACAACACCGCTCATTTTGGAAAGCGGGAAATATAAGGTGATTTACTGAAAAAACACTTGTAATCATTTTTTACAAAGACACAAAGTTTATAAAACATGAGTTCGGGATAAGAAAAATAGAAAAAAAGAGGTAAGCATTCCATATTTTTATTATTTTGGTATTTGATAATCAATAAAATAATAAATACAGTATGAGCATACTTACCAAAGACAACATTATTGAATAAAGCGAAGCGTATCATGAATACCATAAAAAGAAAAACATACATGAATAAATTTTCTGTATTGTGGACGATTTTTGAATTGCATAATAGACAGCGCTTGCTTTGTGATAGAGTTCAGAGATACGTACGAATTGAAGATCAACTGATTTTTATCCCTTCGACCGGATTAGCCGCCGCCGCCTTATAACTTTGGTAACTTACAGTTAATACGGTGATAATAAACACAAGTAAACCGCCTGCGACAAATATCCACCAGTGTACCGGAGTTTTATATGCGAAATTCTCAAGCCAGCGATTAACAATAATATACGACAAAGGCGCGGCAATGACAAAGGCTATTGCAAACCGGATTACAAAGCCCTGGTTCAGCATCATAATGACGTCCGTTATCGATGCCCCGTTGGTTTTATGTATGGCGACAGTTTTCCGTTTAGACTTACCCCACATTGCAGTTCATCAGATTATAAAATGCTGTAAAAAAGCCAAGTCCATTTTTTCAAATTACGTGGTGACCAGTCTGTTTTTAACGTCTCTGACGGACGCTTTGAGTGCGGATTTTCTTTTTTTTCCCTCTACCTTGAAGATGGAGGCGATACGTTCCTCCGAAACGTCGGTTAACACCACTTCTACATGGTGCCACATCCCAGAAGCCTGCTTTCTTCATATACACTAATTATTATGAATATAAATTAGACAGGCTTACTGCTCTTCCAAGTTGAGCCAATATATCACTTTCAAAAGGAATTCTTCAGTGGCTCTCATACAGCTGATTTCAATGTTAGCTATATGCTACAGCGGATGTTTATAAGATGGATGGCACTCTGTACGCACACATCAATTACGATGGTAACTACTCAAGCTTACCATAAAGTTACTGTATGCATGGTAATTCGATAGAAAGAAGGCAATGTCTGTGAAGTCTCAAACCTGGACAGAGTAATGGAAGCGCACCAGCCGCCCGAACATTTCAGCATTATTCTATTACCAATTAACTCGATGAAGCAGCGAGCTTGTTGGGAAGCTCAGTAAAGAAATTCTCCTTCTTTCATAAAGTTCAAAAGTTTCATTACCGTGTTCGTTAGAGCTGCCAGAAGAACCCCGTGTACACCTTCGATTACAATATTTATAAGATCCATTTTAATATGACCATCCCACTATTTTCAAACCATCCAAGTTGCCTCTTCTCAAGATTTTAGACAAATTATTAATTACAAAATAAAATACGAGCATATATATTCGAGTCAAGACAAGAAGTATATACAGAGGATGCTTTCTTCTGAACTTGTGGTAGTTCAAAAACCAAGTAATTTCGATTGTGGAGCGCGGTTTCGTAATTACTTTACATTTTCAGAGCTAAAGGGGCCCATAAACGTACGCGTCTGGCTAGCGAGTCCGACTCGGTCGAGTTCCAATGAGCCAAACTCGTCCGTGTGTGGGTCGCAAAGTTGGGA
>JAITJX010000198.1 GCA_031278765.1 Tannerella sp.
TACTTCATTGATAACCAACTTGGACGGAGAGGTAGTGCAGCATGTAGAGTATGTGCCGTTTGGGGAAGTGTTTCTTGAGGAAAGGAACAATACGTGGAATACTCCGTATCTTTTCAATGCCAAGGAGTTGGATGAAGAAACAGGGCTGTATTACTACGGGGCAAGGTATTATGACAGTCGAGTGAGTTTGTGGTTGGGAGTGGACTTGTTGGCAGAAGAATATCCGGGGATAAGCGTTTATGCGTATTGTTTTGGAAATCCTGTCAAATTGATAGACCCTGATGGTTGCGGCCCTATTCCGCGTACTCAAAAGGCAGAGTATAAAGGTCGTCCCTGGTATGAAAAAGCGGTTGTCTTTCTAAATAATACTGCTGCAAGTATTGTAAATGTACCTGTTGATATTATTAACAGTTGTATTGACGAATCAGTATTCATTTATAGCAACGGGTTGGGGGAATATTTTAAAGCAGGATCCGATACTTATACTAACATGTGGAATGCTACTGTTGCAGATCTTAGCCGACCGCTTTCTGAACAGTTGCAAAGTTTGGGTAATGATTTCTCTAATCCCGAAACTTATGAAGACCTTGCAGCAAACGCATTATTGCTTGTTGTGGCAAAAAAACTACCTACTCCTGCGAATGGAGCAACCCAAGCGGCTAAAACTACTGCGGCGGTAGAAAGTACAACTGCCGCTAAGGGGGGAGCTAATCTGGCAAAGACCCCTGCAGGTCGTAGTGGAAATGTATTGAATGTTGTAACCAAGAATACATCAACTACTATAAACGGCACTAAGTTTACAGGTCATGCTCTTGACCAAATGCAAGCAAGGGGTATTCTTTCCCCAAGTGGAGTACTTGATGTTGTTAAGAATCCTGCCAAGATGTTTCCAGGGAATACACCCGGTACGACTGTTTTCATAAGAGATAATTTAAAAGTTATTACAAACAAAGCTGGGGACATCATTACTGTTATTCCTCAGTAGCGAAAAGAATTTGTACAATGATACTTAAAGGAGATATAGGCAAATTAGAAATAAAGGTCTTAAAGAGAAGCAACTCCGAAACGGATGACTATTGGGACGGCAATTGGCTTGAATCAGAAATCAGAATAGATGTTCCGGGCTTTAATACCTTGTATGGAACAAATTTGAGAGTTGACGACCTGCAAAGATTTTATGAGAAACTTACTGATTTACAGAGTAGAAATATAAACGAAGCAGAATTTACAACAATGGAAGAAGGTTTGTACCTGCATTGTGAGTTAGTTGCAAATGGTCTTATAGAATGTAAAGGAAAAGCAAATAATGATACAGGAAACAGTTTAAACTTTAGGCTTCAAACTGATTTGGCATCCTTAGACATTTTTGTAAATGAGCTTAAAATGATTTTAAAATCTTACCCTTTAGTAGGGAGTTTGGAATAGCATAAAGCCCGGCACGTTCGGGCTTTTTTATTGAATAACCTTAAGCTTGGCGGCCTTGATAAGATTGTCGAGCGTGTAGAATATGTTCTGCCTGTCGGCTTCGGGCAGTTTCTTGATAACCTGAGTTCGACGTAAGAACGGCATAAAAAAAATCTGGTAAGTTGCTAATTTTTCTTATTTTGTGTCTGGTAATCAACATTATAAATAGAAATTATGGCACAACTTACCACCGACAAAATTATTGAAATTTATTGTATTGCGGACGATTTTTGCAAGGAATTTTCAAAAGAAATCAAAAAACACCAAATTCATCCCGATGACGGTAAACGCCACAGGATAAGGTTCTTATACAGCTGTATAAGGCGCTTATAGAAGTCTCTAAGGTGCTTAGAGACGTCCGTATTTTTATATTCTTACAGTCAAATAATTGAGTGGAGGACAAATCAGCAGGTTGCGTTCTTCCGGAAAGAGGGGCGCAGGGTGTTGTATTGTTTTGCTGTTTTGTAATCTCATGTTCTTTGTTTGAATGAAATTGTTGTTAATTCACGCGCAAATGTAAATATTGTTTTTAATAACAATGATTTTTGCAAATTATTTTTTTCAGGAGAGCTGCGGTTTAAGATTTAACGGTTAGTGGTTAGTGGTTAGTGACAAGTAGCGCGTCACTAACCACTAACCACTGACCACTGACCACTAACCGTTAACCACTAACCGCCTGCAGGAAGTTTGAATGCGCCGAAGGCTGTGAACAGGATGCCGGCAAGCGGAGGAGCAGTGAAATTGTGTTTTTCATGGGATTAAGGTTTTATGCATATGCTCAAATGATTTGCTCCAGCGTATCAATACTTTTTGCCAGGTCGGCGTCTGTCATTTCGTAATTCAGCAGGTCGCCGGCAAAGTAGCTGTCGTAAGCGGCCATGTCTATCAAACCGTGTCCCGAAAGATTAAAGAGAATGGTCTTTTGTTTTCCTTCGATTTTTGCCTGTTCTGCTTCTTTGATTACTGCTGCAATGGCATGTGATGATTCTGGGGCGGGAATGATGCTTTCCGTATTGGCGAAAAGAACAGCGGCTTTAAAAGCATCCAGTTGTTTAATATCGGTAGCTTCGATTAAATTGTCTTTTTTCAGCTGACTGACTATCGATCCGGCGCCGTGATAGCGCAAACCTCCTGCATGGATATGAGGCGGTGCAAAGGTGTGTCCAAGGGTGTACATTGGAATGAAGGGGGTATATCCGACTTCATCTCCAAAATCGTACTGGAAAATGCCGCGTGTCAGTTTCGGACAGGATGAAGGCTCGGCTGCGATGATGCGTGCGGTTTTGCCGTCTTTGATATTGTGTCTCAAAAATGGAAAGGAAATGCCCGAAAAATTGGAACCTCCTCCGAAACAGGCAACGATAACGTCCGGATATTCGCCGGCCATTTCCATTTGTTTTTCGGCTTCGAGACCGATAACCGTCTGGTGAAGCATTACGTGGTTTAGCACGCTTCCCAGCACATATTTGCAGTTTGGCGTTTGCAGCGCCAGTTCGACCGCTTCCGAAATGGCCGTGCCGAGGCTTCCCATGTATGTGGGATTTTCGGTCAAAATCTTGCGTCCGGCTTTTGTACTCATGCTTGGCGATGCAATGACCTGCGCGCCGAATGTTTGCATGATAGAGCGCCGATAGGGTTTCTGTTCGTAACTGATTTTTACCATATATACGGCAAGTTCGAGTCCGAAAGCGCGTGCCGCGTAAGCCATTGCCGCGCCCCACTGACCTGCGCCTGTTTCGGTTGTAATATTCGTAAGTCCGTCCTGTTTGCAGTAGTACGCCTGTGCAAGCGCTGAATTTAGTTTGTGCGAGCCAACCGGACTGACGCTTTCATTTTTGAAATAGATATGCGCCGGAGTGTCAAGCGCTTTTTCCAGTCCGTTAGCGCGTACCAGCGGCGTGGGACGCCATTGTTTGTATAAATTGCGCACTTCGTCGGGAATTTCAATCCACTGGTCGGTCATGTTAATTTCCTGTTGTACGAGCTTTTCGGCCAAAAGAGGATATAAAGCTTCCGGGTTCAGGGGCTGTCTGGTGGCCGGATCAAGCGGTGGAAGCGGCTTGTTTTCCATGTCTGCAACGATGTTATACCATGCTGTTGGTATGTCTTTTTCCTGTAATAAAAATTTCTTTGATTC
Organism: Tannerella sp.; assembly: GCA_031278765.1. Lineage (GTDB taxonomy): Bacteria > Bacteroidota > Bacteroidia > Bacteroidales > Tannerellaceae > Tannerella. Next base: position 3,602 of record JAITJX010000198.1, read on the forward strand.
CATAATTTAATTAATTTATTATTTTCTTTGTTGATAATATACTTGCATTTTTTCTGAAAACAGCTGCAAAAATAATATTTTTATTTGTATTTCCGTATATAGTATATATTATTGTTTCTTGTAAAATCGTTATCATCCGGCGTTGCATGAGTTATGAATATTTTAGTTCGTGGCGTCATTGGTTGGAAGTTTGTATATCATAAATTTATGGCTTTTCCCAAACGGTAATGCTTTTCCGCAAAGGCACACGTCCGAATTTCGCCATTTGCTGGCTGCTATTGCCTTTTTGCTGTTTTAGAGAATATACTTTTAAGGGTTTAAATCCTATTTGTTCCGCTAATTCCGTGGAAATAAAGTCAACGGAAATCACTTCGCCACCATAGCGCACATTATCATTGACAAATACAACTTTTGCCCCCGATTTGCAAAGGCGGAACAGTTCTGCATAGATAAAAGTCAATTCCGCAAAATAACCATTAACCACACGCAACACGCCTTTGTTGTTTATATCTCCTTTTTTACTTCTTTCCGACAGTGATTGGTTAATTTCTGCAAGCGTTTTATTTTTTTCTATGATTTTAAGTATGTTATCAAAATCCTTTTTCTTGCCAAGCGCAACATAGCTTCCTTTTATATAATCAATCTTTGGCTTATTTTCAACCGTACAGGATAATAATTCCTGTCGCATTGTTTTTATTTTTTCGGGTGTATTTACAATTTCGCCATTTGCGTAGAGTTTGGTATCGGCATTAAAAAGGCAAATGTCAATGTTATTTTTGACAATCGGAATATTCAAATTAGATGCCAAAATACGATTGTTGCCTTTCGGATTTTTCCACGATAACGCTTTCAAATTTTCTTCAATAGCAAAATCGTTTGCCGGTTTTTCTTCCCACTTTTTAGTTTTGTTGTCAAGCCAATGGTAATTCGTGCCTGAAATAGAAAGGTTTGACAATAGCGTTCTGACAAATTTTTGTTGAGCAATAGCCCCAACAATATTTCGCATTGAGCCGCCCAACGAATCTCCTTTTATCAGCAAATACCTATAAACAACTTCATCAACAAAACCGCTACCCGAAGACTCAAGAAAGTCTTCAATCAAGCCCGAAATTGCCTTAATTTTGTCGTCTTCGGTAAAATAATTTATGGCTTTGTCCGACAATCCCGCAGCAATTAATAGAGCAGGTTGAATTTCTGTGATTTTCAGTAAATCCTGTGCTGTTTTAGCTTTTGAAACCAATACTTTTAATGTTTTAGCGCTTTCAATTATCGGCGTAGAACGGCGATTTTTTTCTAATGCAAAGGCAATGAAACCGGCGCGGGTTTGTTCGCGTGAAGTTACCAAATCTTCGGATGTCTTAATTATACTTGCCATTATTGAATTTTATTGTATTTCACTTTTTCCTCTGCTACTTTCAACGTATGCGGCAACTGTTCTCAAAGGCAACTGCTTGCTTTCTCATAATTCCCTTAATGTATTACCTAAACTTTTCATTTGATAAAAAACATTTTGACTATTTTTGACAAAGGTACAAACTTATCCAATATCTCCTATAAATGAATGAAAAAAAGTTATCAACAATTGAGTATCCTAATATCTTAATCCCTCTGTTTTTATTCACTTCCGGTTTCTTTTCGATATTGAATTTCTGCTGTACCTCCTGGTATTTTTGCTTAAACTACTCCAAAATATTTACCCCATTGAGATCTCTTATTTGGATTATCTGTTTTTTTCTCGGTTTTCAATTTAACATCTTCCATTGTGAATTTCTGATTATTTTGTTCCGGCGAAAAGAAAGAAAAAGTATTAGCTGTTTGAGTTTTGCCTTCAAACAGCAATTTTATGTTTTCAACAGCAAGCCCGATCTTCCGGCAAAGTCCGGCAATGCGGAGTTGTTCTTTCATCGTCGGAAACAAACTTTTTGTGCTGTCATGAAAAGAAAAAGACAAATGGTGAACATGTTGGATTAGATAAAAATTGGAAATGTTGATTACCTTTGTAGTCATTAAAGAAAAGAATAGATATATGAGCATGGATATTATAAAAGACCCTGATTTTAAGCGGTGGCTTTCAGAATTGAAAATCCGCTTTACCGTCCCTGCGGGACTTTGCGCTTCGTACTTTCATGTGTCCGTCATTGCGAACGAAGTGAAGCAATCCAGGATTTAACGGTTAATGGTAAGTGGTTAATTGATAATTGACAATTTCACGTTTCCGTCACTGCAGACGAACACACGAACGCGCTTTCACGTGTCCGTCATTGCGAACGCAGTGAAGCAATCCAGGATTTAACGGTTAATAGTAAGTAGTTAATTATCAATTATTTCAGCATCTCCGTCATTGCGAGGAGCGTAGCGACGTGGCAATCCAGCCTCATACGTTTTTTTCCGGATTGCTTCACTGCGTTCGCAATGACGGAGTACTTGTCACTAACCACTAACCACTAACCGTTAAATCTTAAATCTTAAATCTTAAATCTTAAATTATTATTTCCTGGATTGCTTATCTGTAAAACAAAGGATAATGTTGATACCCAATATTCATTGGAAAGCAGTAGTCAACCGATCGGAATTTCGCAATATACTCTGTCTAAATTGATACCGGACAATTTTAAGTCTTCACTGCCATCTATTGAAGAAATAGAAAGGGAGTTGAATAAAGCGAAAGAGTGAAAGACGATATGCCGCAACAAGACTTCGACAAATTCTGAAATCTCTGTTTGAAAACAATTTGGGAGCAAATTCCCAAAAGAAAAAGCCTGATTGACTGAAAATCAATCAGGCTTTTATTTTTAAAGTACCCAGAGCCGGGATCGAACCGGCATGTCATTGCTGACACAGGTGTTTGAGACCAGCGCGTCTACCGATTCCGCCATCTGGGCTTGGTTTTCCATATCCGGGTGCAAAGGTAATTATTTATTATGAATTACAAATGATTTAGTATAATTTTTTTTAATATGTTAATTTTGAAATATTGCAAGTTCAATGGAGAAAGGAATATTGTATTCTTTTCTTGTCAGATAATCTTGTATCATTTCTTTCAACTCATTAAATTCGCTTACCGAAAAAGCCATATTTACCGTTGAATTATCGACCGGCAGGAAAATATCTTTTTCCAGGCCTTTTTTCCGGTTAATTGCCGCATAATACGCCACATCAATAGATTCGAGGTGATCAAGGAATTTTTTCAACCTGTCGACAGAAGGAAAATGTATCAGCAGGTTACCGGCTTCAAGGTGTATTTTTGAGCAGGTATTGCATTTGAAAATTCTCATAATTCCAACTCTTTTTTCAATTGTGTTACCCAACCGTCAATACGTTTGTCCGTAAGGTTAGATTCATTCTCTTCGTCGATGGCCAGTCCGACGAAGCGTTTATCGATGACCGCTTCCGAGGCGTCGAACGAATATCCCTCCGTAGACGTAAAACCGACGACTGTCGTCTTGTCTTTTATTCTCCGGTAAATTTTTCCCATTGCGTCGCAAAATGTATCGGAGTACGACGACGAATCGCCGCAGCCAAACAAAGCGACTTTTTTGCCCGACAGGTCGGCGGCGGCGACATTGTCGATAAATCCTTCCCAGTCATCCTGCAAATCTCCCAATCCCCACGTGGAGGTGCCGAACAAAAGCTTCTCACAGCACGTCAAATCACTTGCTTTGGCTTTCCCGACATCGTAGATATCTTTGTCGTTAACGCCTAATTTTTTTGCAATCCGTTTTGCAACCTCTTGCGTATTGCCGCCGGATGAACCATAGAAAATTCCAATTTTACTCATGACAATTATTTTTTTTAGTTTATAATTTATATATTTTGTATCCATTTTGACAAATACGTCCATTCAATATTTGACACTGCAAAGATCCGGCTTTTTTTGGAACGCTACAATCCCTATTATTTTGTATTTTATGCCGGCGTATCCCCATTTATAGGTAGAAAAAGAAAGCGGTCAGGATGTTTTTTTGTTGGCGTAAAGAAAATAATAATTATCTTTGTCGCCTACTTTCAGGAAACAATAAATGGAAATAAAGAGCAATGGCAACAAGTATGAAGTCGGACAGTATTTTTAATATACGTCCGCATGTATTGTGCAGGTCAACAGAACAGGAGGGGCGTACGGCGTTTTCGCATCACGAGTTAAATGTTGGCGATGAATACGGCGAACATTGTTTGCCGTATAACTTCATACTCTTCGTTTTGAGCGGTGAAATCGCCGTTTGTTGTAACGAATTTGAGGGATGCAAGTTCAAGTCCGATGAAATGGCGCTTTTATTGCGTTCTTCGATGGTAAGGGTGAAAGCGATTAGGAAAACAAGTATGGTTGTTTTCTATTTTGACATGTTGATTTCGGCCTGTGAACGTGATGTTTTCCGGACTTTTCTCTCCGACGCCGAAAAGGCGAATTACGATTTCAGTCCTGTTCACATTCCTGCACCGTTAAAAGTTTTTCTCAAACAGTTGATTTATTTTCGGGAGCTTCATGTCGATTGCATGCATTTCAACGAGCTGAAACACTGCGAGTTTTTCATACTGCTGCGTCGGTTTTGTTCCCGCGGGGAGATCATTGCGCTGCTTGCGCCGCTTATCGCCATTTCGCAAAATTTCAGGGCAAGAGTATTAGACAAATACTGCAAACTTGAAACAGGGCGCGTCTCCGAGATGGCAAGACTTGTCGGGATGGGGAGAAAAAATTTCGACAAGCGCTTTCGTGAAGAATTTGCCACTTCGCCTGCCAAGTGGATGCGCCAGGAGATGGCAAAAAAGATAAGACTTTTCCTTATGGAGCCGGACATAACGATTGCCGATGTGATTCAAAAATTCCATTTCAGTTCGCCCAGTCATTTTAATCGTTTCGCTCGTGAAAAATTCGGAAAAAGTCCGGGAGAAATAATAAAAGAAGCGAAAAACAGGAGGTCTACTGTTTTTTAGCGGTTAATTCTTATTTAATTAATGTACGCGCGTACATTAATGTCAGTGATTTTACCTTAGTGTCAGTGATTTCACCTTCATTTGCGGTCAATTCGTCGAGTTTTCAACAAAAAGGTCATTTTGTATTATGTTTGGCGAATTGACTGCCATTTTTTTAATTGAACCGGACGCATAACAGCAATATAGCAAAAATGTAAATAAAATTATCCAAAAAGATAAGAATAATTGCTAAATAATTCCGATCTTTGCAAGCGTTTTTTTCGGAAACTCGGCGGAGTTTAAACCGGAGCGTTTCGACAGAATTATTTTTTATTGTTTTGTACTCCAAACAGGGGGTATTTGTACAAAAAGATGGTGGTTTTGTCAGGAGGTCGTGAAAATTTATACGTTTTTTAATTTTTGATACGCTATATTAATGTATATTTGCAAGGTGTTTGACAGGAGAGTGCAGAAGAATCTCCGAATATCCGGAGAATACTGTTTAATCCAGGCGTGGAGAGCAGCAGAAAGAAGAGATGTTGATTAATAATTAAAATAAAGATGTTTAATAAAAATGAGGTGACCGAATCCTCGAAGAAGTTAGTTTTTGTACGTAGTTTGATTAATAATTAAGAATAGAGATGTTGATTAATAATAAAAAATGGGGTGACCGAATCCTCGAAGAAGTTAGTTTTTTATACGTATGTATTATGGATGAGTGAGACTTTTGTTTAATTCGGTGAAATCGCCGGAATTATAACAAAGGTCTTTTCTTGTCAAATTGAAGTGAGAATTTATGAAAAGAATAGCATTACTTGTATTATTTGCTTTCGGAACAACAGAGGCTTATGCACAGAAGCAGGCGTTGAAGACAAACCTTCTATATGATTTGACGACTACTGTCAATCTCGGATATGAAGTAGCTCTCGATAAAAAGATTACGCTTGATCTTGGAGTGAACTACAATCCTTGGACACTGGGATATAAGTGGGTAGGTATTGAAGGGACAGAAAGTTTTTTCAATGCCGAGACAGGAAAAAATCCTTTTGTGGAAAAACGCGAAAAAAAGATGAAACACTGGATGGTACAACCCGAAATTCGCTGGTGGCTTTGCGAGAAATTCAACGGACACTTTTTTGGCGTTCATCTTCATGGCGGACAGTTCAATGTCGGCGCCATGACATTGCCTTTCGGAATAGGAAGATACAAATACGAGTTCACGCCGGACGTAAACAATGTCGTTTATGATCAATTCGGACAACCTGCTCACCAGGACAAAAACTGGGGCGATTTTCTCGGACGATATCCCGTTAAAATACAGACAGGCGACAAGATGCCGGACGGAAGTAATGCTGAAGTAAGCGGAGTGCAGTATAAACAGGGGACAGTTCCTTATCGCAGTTTGCTCAATTATATGGGCGAAACAGAGGCTGAGAACCAAAAGCTATATGCCAATGCCGACAGAGACGGCATATATGCGAACAGTTTTGAAGGATGGCTTTTCGGGACAGGCGTTTCTTACGGCTATCATTGGATTTTGACGCCGCGTTTCAGTCTGGAATTTACCTTGGGCATAGGAGTTGCATACCTTGACTACAAAAAGACAAGATGTACGGACTGCCGGCAGGTAATAGGCGAAGACGCCAGCTGGTATTTCGGACCTACGCGTGCAGGGCTCAATTTGGTTTGGATGTTGAAGTAACAAAAAATGTGGAAATTAAAACGAATAAAAAAACGCAATATGAAAGGTTTATACACAATAATATTAGTTTTCGGCTTTATGCTGACCTGGACTGTTGATGCACAGCAATCACCGCGCCGTCCTGCCACCCGTCAGTCGCAGCAACACTCGGAGGCAAGCGGAAGCGCCGCTACGGCTGCGCAAGCCTCCTCGCGCAGCAGGGTGATTTATCAAAAGAATTACATGAAGCAGCAAGGCGATTCCCTTGTTATCGACATGGACATCGACATGACACATCTGGGAGTGCCGTCTAATTTTGCACAGATTTTGGTGCCAGTCATCGCTTCCGAGACCGAAGAAATTGAACTTCCGAAAGTTTACGTACAGGACGAAGCGAAAAACAAAGCTTTTATGCGGCAACTCGAACTCGACGACAAGGCTTACAGCGAATATGAAAATAATTTGCCTTACGCCATCGTTAAACCAAAAGGACGCTTGAACTACCATATAAACCTCCCCTACGAGCAATGGATGGCGGACGCCGTCCTTGATGTGGAAGAAGACCTCTGCGGATGCGGAGATGAAACCAAAATTGCACGTTCGCGCGTCTTCGAAGGACTTACAAAAGAAATCATACCACAACCCATATACAAACCGAGACCGCAGCTGGCTTATATACAGCCCGAAGTTGAAAGAGTCAAAACAAGAATCGAAATCGGAAACGCATACCTCGATTTCCCAAGAGGAAAAAACGAGATATTTCCCAATTTCGGCAACAATTCCATAGAACTGGCCAAAATCGACAAAATGATCAAAACCATCGGAACGAACAAAGACATCACCGTACAAAGCGTCAGTATGACGGGATACGCTTCTCCTGAAAGTTCCGAACCATTCAACAATGAACTCTCGCAGGCGCGTTCCGAATCGCTCATGAAATATTTCATGAACAACAGCAACATCTCAACAAGCCTCTTTGAAACACGCATGGGAGGAGAAGACTGGGAAGGACTCAGGATTTTGCTCGACGACTTTCCACTGGCTAACAAAACCGAAATCATCAAACTGATGAATACGATTCCAGATTTCGACAATCGAGAAAAAGCTATCAGAAAAGTAGCGGGAGGAAGGCCATACAAAATCATCTACGAAGAACTCTATCCCAAATTGAGAAGAGTGGTCTGTCAGATTGATTATACCGTAAAAGACTTCTCCATCGAAGAAGCGAAACAAAGCCTGGAATTTGCGCCGCAACTTTTGAGCCTCAACGAAATGTATCTTGTTGCAAATACATACGACGTCGGAAGCCCGGAATTTATCAAAGTCTTTGAAACGGCCAGGGAAGAATTTCCGGAAGACCCCGTGGCCAACCTCAACGGCGCTGCTGCCGCTCTCGAAAAAGGAAATCTGAAAGACGTCCCAAAATACCTGCAATTGGCTGACCCATCGACCTCGGAATATGCGAACAACATGGGAGTATACCAGATGTTGAAAGGTGAGTTCAGAGAAGCGGAGAGATACCTCAAACGAGCAGAGGCGGAAGGACTGCCTGCCGCAAGACACAATCTGCTCGAACTGCGCAAAAAGGTGGCCAACATCAACAACCGGAAGGAAGCCGGAGCCGATGAAGATAAGATGCTTACTCCAGCTGCCGCGCCACAAACAAAACGAAAAATACAATAACGTCAAATTAAAGGTAATGAGTTATGAATAACGTATTTAGCATAAATGAAAAGAATATGAATGAAATTAACAGTTAAAAATATTGTGCCTATGAAGCAAAGAAACAAAAATGAGTAACAACAAATGTATTAGATTAGACAAAACAAAATGTATTAAAAAAAAAGTAAAGTAAAATTTTAAAAGAGAGAATAAAACAATTATTAAATTAAAATTAAAATTATCTATTAACAAATTATTTAAAGTTATGAAATTAAAATCGTTATTTTTAGGAATGTTGATTGCAGCACTTTTTGCAGGCTGCAACAACGAAGGCCCCATCGACGGGCCTAATGGAAATACTGCCGCGGGAGAATCTACTACGGCTACTTTCCAATTGAAAGTTTACAACCCTGGTACTTATGCAGGAGAGAATGAGCTAGCGGGAGAAAATGATGAAAATGTTATCCGTAATGCATTACTGCTTGTTTACAAAGATGACGGAGCCGGTACTCCCGAAGCCATGGGTTACATCACTGGGATTACTTCTTCTTCTGTGCTCGTTACATTGAAATGTACATCAGGAAGTAAATTGATTTACCTGTTGACCAACATTGGCACAGGTACAAGTGCTAAAATGTTCGATGCAGGTCAAACCATCACAAATACTGAGACCCCGTCTTGGGCTGGAGCATCACTTGACGCTGCCAAGCTACTTTCCGCTATTAATGTGCCGATTTGGCCAGGCTCCTCCGCTAATACGGTGCAGATTTCCAGCCAAGTGCCGCAGGGGAGTATACAAAGTGTGGATGCCCTTATCAAGGGCTTAACCGGAAACGGAGACCCCGCAAATGGAAATACGGGTGGGACGCCTCCGACGCAGGGGACTGCGAATGGTTATTTGATGTCAAACTGGGGTTCTGATTACCCTGACAATGTTAACGCTGGCACTAGCTATGTGCCTACTTACAAGTTTACTCTCGTAGCAGGTATTTCGGCAGACGAATCACGTGCAGCAACAGCAGATGAAACAAATAGTAATGGGAAAAACGCTCTCAAGATCAACGTTCAACGCGCAGTTGCCAAGATTAGTGTTGCGTTTGCTCCTGGTATTATAACTAATAATAATGTTGTGGCTAATGCCGGATCTTCTACGAATGCAGGTAAATTCACTCACGATACTAAATGGGCTGTCGGTAATATCAATACTTCCGTGTATCCTATCCAGGAATGGGACGGAGCGATTGTTAAAGGAACCCTTTACGATAGCGTTGGAGCTATCACAGCGAACCCCAATTGGGCGAAAGTAGTCGATAACTCCCGCTGGATACCCTCCGCTCAAAGTTTTGTTTCACAGAACCTGACGATAACTGATGTTAAAACTCAAATTGCCTCTTCTATTAATATGAACTTCGGAACAGGTAATGCAAATCGCACACTTGTAACCGAAAACAACAACAGCGGGTCTTATAGTGCGTACTTAACATTTATTGTTTTTTCCGGGCAATACCTGCCTAAAAGTTATATAACAAATGTATTGCCTGATCAGACTCTGGTGAAAGCAGAGGACGCGAATCCTAATCCACCCGCTGCTTGGGGGGGTGCTGCTTCTTATCTGGATACCATGTATTATGTTGGGTCTTTTAACAACGGTCATGGTCTGTTCTTCCTTGGTGATAGCGCTTTGAAGAGATATATAGGTTGGGTAGTATTGAATGGAAGCGCCACTGTTGATCCTGCTAAGGCGCCTGTCCCTGCTGCGGTTACTGCTAAGATCAAGGAGCTTAAAGAACCAAACAAAAACGGTAAAACGCATGCAGATCTTCAGGCTTATTATAGAGGATATTGTTTCTATCGCGTATGGGTTAAAGATGAAAAGGCGACTGCTGGACTGGCTAGCCAGTATCTTGTTCGTCGTAACCATATCTATGACATAACCATAACCGAAGTCAAAGGTCCCGGTATCGGCGATCCGAATGATATTGTCGACCCAAGCCCGGAGACGGCGGATCCAGTCGAAGATCCGGTTTTTGAAACCTTCGTAACTGCTACGGTCAACATCATGAACTGGCACATAGTAGGACAGAATGCATCGGCTGTTCTTGACTGATATTCGAGAAGAAAAGAACTGGATATAGTAAAAAATCGGAAGGGAGGATAAAACCTCTCCTCCCTCCGGTTTTTCAAAAAAAAAAAAACACAAACCGGAGCAACACATTCCGGCCTTGACGAATAAAGAAAAAGGGCTGAAAGCAGGCATCGACTCTCACGTCCCTCAGCGACAAAGAAAAACCGGATGCATCGAAAAAAGAAAAAAGCGAAGCGGTGAAAGCCCCGCTGTTGCAAAGAAATGGAATAGAAAATAAAAACAATTACATAAAAAAACGAACGTATATGAAAAATATCAGAAACATCAGATTCTTGTTGTGTGCGTTAGCTCTGATAACACAGGGTTGCGTAAGGGACGGCCTCAACGAGTGTCCTCCTTCCGTTCGGTATGCGATATCTTTTGAATACCTGCTTCATAGCAGCCTCGACGCGAACAACAATCCGATAAATCTCTTTGCCGAAGAGGTAGAAAAAATGTACGTTTATGTATTCGATCATGAGACAGGTATATGCGCCTGTGCAGATACGACGCTCACGGGGCCTTTCGAGGCGGGCGATATTTATACCCTTCCTCTGATCACCGGCGTCTATGATATAATTATATGGGGTTGGGGACGTAATACCGGCGATCCGGATCTTCGCCGCAGCACAGGGGTAATCCCTGCGGTTGTCGTTCCGGGAGAAACAAAAATAGACAATGTGCGATTTATACTGAACGAGCTGAACAACAGCAGTAAAGACAGCGTTTCCGGCAAAATAGAAAGGACGTTTTTCGGCGAAATCTCAAACAACGACATTCCTCCGTTCGTCAGCCGGATAGATACGGTCTCGTTGATGAACTTATCCAGGAAGATCCGCGTGATTATTCCGGACATAGAAAACGATGCGGAGAATTTTCCGAACTGGCGGAACAATGTGAAAATCACCATAGAAGGAGATAACGGCGCCTATTTCTTCAAAACGGCGTCAGGCGCAGGCGCTCCGACGATTGACCCTCTAAACGGGCGCGTCATCTACTCTCCCTATGAGACATACTATACCGACCAGATTTTGAAGGATGATCCCATATTTTCGACAGGCTTCGACCAGGAAGACGACCACGTCGGTTTGGTAGTTGATATTTCTACCCTCCGGCTCGTTTTGGAGGATACGGATATGAAAATTCTAATCAGATGGAACGACGGAACGAAAAACAGATCCATAACGCTTCCTTTGCTTGAACTCATAACGAGACATCCGGACTATGCCTGGTACTCCTCCAGCTCCAGTATACAAAAAGCTCTCGACAGGGAAGACAGATGGGAAATAGTATTCAAAATGACCGACACTGTTATCACTGTGGCGACAAATATACTGGAATGGCATGTTATAAAACAGGATGTTATCATTGGTGTATAATGTATAATTAGTAAGTGAGAAAAAGAAAACATGAATTTGGCTTTTTCGCGATAAAAATAAAAACGAGATGAATATAAATATAAAATATTATTACAGGAAAACGGTTTACTTGCTGTTGTTGTCGTTGCTGCTTCCGGCGACGGCATGTATGGACAGTCGGGTAATAACGGACGATGATAATGGCGGAGAAGACGTTCTTATCATGCTGAACTTGAAAGGTCTGTTTGGCGAAGGAAACGTTCCTCCTGTCTATTCACTGACTCCCGGCGGCGATCAGGAAGGCGCAGGCAGGGAACAAGATGTAAATGACGTAACGGTATTTATATTCAACGCAAGCACCAACGTTTGCGAAAAGATATTTCAAAAGAGTTCGCCTGTCGATATGCCCATAGGGCCTGAACTGGCGAAATCCGGCAACAAAAAGATTGTAGCCGTAGTGAACGGGATCAATAAATTTAATGATGTTAAAAGTCCGTGGTACGCTCCTGGCGACGAAAACCTGATCACCTACAATGGCTTGCGCACCACGCTTACGGAGGCCATTTCCCACTTGCCGGCTTCGCCCTTCCTGATGACGGGCGAAGTGAGCGCTACGCTCCAGGCAGGCCGACCGACGTCCTCGCCCAACCAGGTGACCATCGAAGTGGAACGCGCCGTAGCGAAAGCGAAAATCTTCGTAACAAAAAGCGGGAATGCAGCGCAGCACAACCTGTATCTTCAAAAAGTAACCCTCCATCAGGGAGCAGACAGGGTATCGGTACTTAAAAACAACGCCCCTCTCTCGGGAATAACCTGCTCGCTGGATTCGACAGTGTCAGCGGGATCGTTCAAAAATAAGAGCGGTGCACCGTCCGACGTGATACCGGAGAAGAGTTCTGGCGACTACTGTTTTGTAGATACGTTTTATACGTATGAATCGCTCGCCCTCCACGACAAATCGAAAGCCGTTTATTTCGATTTTGAAGTAGGCGTAGGCGTTAGTACAAATATCCGCACGTGTCGCGTTTATCTTGCGGAAGATCCCCTTCCGGGAAATGATACGATCTACAATGTGTATCGCAACTATTGGTACAATGTGTATGTAGATATTACAGATCCCGGGCTGGATTCGGTATACGTACGGATTGAAGCGGCGAGATGGGATGTGGCGCCAACGATAACCGTCACCCCGGGCGCAGGATTTGAAGCGAAAACAGCCTCGCCTTTCAAACTCGTCAAATATTATGATGCGGATGATATCGGGAAAAACAAGCTGCTGCCGGTCATCGACAAACACAGCAAAGGCGCTTCGTGGATAGATTTGAAAGTAACCCCTGATACGATATGGAATCTTGAATTTACCTCCGGAGCAGCCGGCAACCTTGGCGCTATCTTCAGCGCCGATACAGGTAAAACATGGCAGAATACGCCGCTTTCGGGCAAGGGCGGCAGCGAACAGAGAATTTATATCTATCGTCCGTATGAGGAAAACAACGAACTGAAAGAAGGTCCGTCCCTTGAACTGAAAATAGGCGCTAACCAACAGCATGTACGCACATTCGTTGTCGCGCCCCGCGATTCGTTGATATTCCCGACAAACAGTTACGTCGTGCGTCCCGAAAATTACAATCAGGGCAGCGGTAACTCGAATATATTTATTCCCCTGAATCATGTATATGACTTCTGGGAAGACTTCATCTATGCCAACGGCGATTCTGTTCCCGCAAATGTTACGCCTTCCGTCACATTGTCATGGCAGGACACTACGGGAACGGTGGTTCAAGCATCTCCGACAATCATCAACCCCTCCGACCGCAAAAATTCATATATCCGCGCCGAAGCGGGCAGCGTGCAGGGAAATGCGATTTTAGACTTCAAGGCAGGAACCACGGTCTATTGGAGTTTCCATATCTGGAACACGGAATACAGCCCTTACGAACCCGCAGGTCAGATTTTATACATCACGTCAGGAAATGTCAAGAACATATTCATGGATCGCAATCTCGGCGCAATGGATACGATCTATACCCCGTCGGGAACTGCGGAAGGATTGAATTATCAGTTCGGACGTAAAGATCCGTTCCCCAGAGGCGAAACCCCGTATAGTACAAACTTTAAGTGGTATGGTGCTCCTGCCGGCCAACAACAAACAACGATTACAACAGCATCACAACCGACAGCGGCTGCTGCTGTGAGGCCGCGTACGGCTATTCCGGCGATTATCAATAATCCGACAACGTTTTATACAGGCGATTTCTATAATCATAACGTGGAAGACAGCTGTCTGTGGAACACAAAAGGCGGCAACAAAACAGCATTCGACCCCTGCCCCGAAGGATACCGGATACCGATACAGGCGAATGTGGGAAGCACTTATTCGCCATGGAATGGTACAACAGCCACCCCCGACCTCGCAGGTAGCTACCTTTATTTCTCCCCCAGTACAAGCCATGGCCAGAAGGACGGGAAACGGAGTTATTTTCCGATGAATGTTATCTCCAACAACGGTACGTTGGATAATAGTACAGGTTTCTATTGGATTTCATACGGCAACGGCAGTTCGAAAACAGCTACTGCTGCTTATGGAATGGCGGTGCTCTCTGGCAGCCATGATGATAACGCGACTAAAAGTAAATCCACCGGCGCCAAGGTTCGTTGTGTTGTAGACAAGAACTATATCCTGTACAAAAAAGGTACGATTTTCGGCAGGTATACGGCAGAAATAATTAATGATTTGTGAGAAAAATTATAATGAATGATATATGTGATAATGAATAATGTTGTGCAATATCAAGTTTTTTTTAATAATGGGTAATGAATAACGTTTTTTTTTAAATTTTAATGAATCTCTGTGAATAAGAGGTATTCCGTCCCTGCTGAAATTGTTGTTTCGGCAGGGATAATCTTTTTTGTATAGTGGTTAGTGGTTAGTGGTTAATGGTTAGTGACGTGGTACCTGTCACTAACCACTAACCACTAACCACTAACCGTTAAATCTTAAATCTTAAATCTTAAATCTTAAATCTTAAATCTTAAATCTTAAGTATGCTTCAGCTTACGGAAAAAAAAGGAGCTAATAACCTGAACTCAGGTTGTAAGAACACTTCTTACAACGCTGTAAGAACACTTCTTACAATGCTGTAAGAACGCTTCTTACAACGCTGTAAGAACGCTTCTTACAACGCTGTAAGAACGCTTCTTACAACGCTGTAAGAACGCTTCTTACAACGCTGTAAACCTGAGTGCGGGATAAGAAATAGCCGTTTACGGCTTATATATCAATAGAACACAATGTAAAAGCGCCGATTTTGTCCTTCAGGACATACGCCGTGAATGTCCTGAAGGACAATTGAAAGGATGTATTGGTTCATTTTTCTATTGATATGTATCTCCTGCGGAGAATCCATTCGTTGATTTTTATCCGGAAAATATTTTTCTTATCCTGAACTCAGGTTAAGATATGGGTGAAATCTTAAATCTTAAATCTTAAATCTTAAATCTTAAATCTTAAATCTTAAATTATTATTTCCTGGATTGCTTCACTGCGTTCGCAATGACGTGGTACACTAACCACTAACCACTAACCACTAACCACTATTTATTATTTGCTCAAACGAATTCCGTCCAGACAGAAATAAGGAGGCGTACGCATGTTCCCATTGGCGTCTTTATCCGAAGAATCCAGATAGAAAATCACTTTGTCTACTTCTCCTAAAGCGGAAAGATCTACTTTAGCCCAGAAGCCTTGAATGATGTTCCATTCGCTGTAAGGGGCAGGCGCAACTTTTGCGAGTGTAGCCAGGTAGTATTCTACGCTTCCGGTTGGCGTTCCGGCGTTGAATCCTTTTACAATAAGTTTAAAATATCCGTCAACGGCGTTTGTTGCAGCCGTTGTGGAATCGCTCTTTGCGACGCTTTCCGGTTTTCCATCTGCCCGTGCGGCCTCTGCGGCTTCGTGTCCTTTTTGTCGTTTATGGAGTATCTGCTGTCCTTCCAGGCGTATCAGATCGCCGTGAGAGGTTGGTAAATGCCAAACGCCGAATTTCGAAGAAGATGCGTCCGGAATGTTTGGATTTCGAACCAGGGCAGGACTTTCGGGCTGTCCGGGCAGATATGCCTGCGTTGTAGCATCCAGGGAAGAAGAATAACGGGAGCCGTATGTGAGCAACAAATAATTACAGGTAGTGTTTGCCACCAGCACATGTTCCACCGTTCTCGGCCTGTCCAAAGTAAAACAAGCCTCGTCGCCTTCTACCCTTACCACTGCAAAAGCGCCCAGCTGATTGGGATAAGTTCCCGAAAAAACGCTGTAAATACACGAATCGACAGCCTCCTTTATTTGTGCGTCGTCGGGATTGGCATAACCGTGAGGAATACTCAACGACCAGGGATAAGAACGATAATTGCGGCTCGAGAGTGCAAATCCGCTATGAGAGCCGTCGGCGTTTTTCTTTGCGTTAAAGGTGATGACGCCGCTGTGATAAGCCGCAGAGGTGAACGCGGCATCCGGCGTTTTATGGGTAAAAGGAGTAAGCTCCAACTCATCGAAGACGACGTCATTGGGATATTCGATGGAACTTTCTTTTATTTCATCCGCGCATGCTCCCGTAAAAACCAGGATTGTCAGCAGGAGCGTCAGTTTGTATAAATAATATCTTTTTTTCATTTATGTTTTTATTTTATAGTGAATGACAAACAATTTATTTCTGTAACGGATTTTGTTCTATTAAGGAATTAACCAGCAATTCGGCATTGGGAATCGGCCATTGCAGGCGTTCATATTCCATGACGAAACTTCCTCCTTTAATGATTTCCATGTAAGGATGACCGTCTTTCTGAAAGCGGACGGAAGCAAAAAACTCCGCTCCGTTCTCCAAAAGGAGTTCTTTGACATATTCCCTGAAAATAATTTCGTACAGTTCATCCTGTGATGCGGGTACGGAGAGAGGCGGCAAGAGGGGAAAGGTTCTTTTCGAGCGCATGACATTGATTGGAGCGATGGCTTGGGCAGTGGTCGCGCCTGTTCTGGCCAGCAGTTCGGCCTGCATGATATACAGTTCGGGCAACCGCAGGTAGTAGGTAGCATATTTTTCATCGACCGGATCTTGCTTTCCTGCGATGCTTCCTTTGCGGTAGATCTTTGTCCATGTGTAGCAATAGGTATCATCCCATGTTTCGGGTTTTCGCGCCAGACCGGTAGCAATTTGATAGCGTGGGTCCGGAATTATCCAGTCCGTACCGTAACGAAGGCCGCAGGGAGGCGGATCAGTCAGCGGAAGTCCCGTTTGCGGATTCAGGTTGGTATATGCGTTGTAGGCAAGGCCGTAAGTAGTCCAGTAGCCGCCGTTACTTGTTCTGTTGGCATTGTCCTCCAGGTAACGTACAAAAATATGTTCGTTGGAATCCCATGATTTTGCGAAGGTCTCTTTCATATCTGCTTCCATTTTGAGGGGAGTTGCCGGGATGTCGGTATTCAACAGCTCGTTCACCAGACTTAAGGCCTTTTGCAAATCGTCCGTACTGTTACGGACAACGCCTCTGTTAAGCAGTATTTTCGCCTTCAAAGCCTTTCCGAAGAGCGCCGACACCTTTTTGTTCGTATTAAATGCCGGCATGGCGGCAATTCCTTCATCCAGGTCGTTGAAGATATACTCGTATGATTCTCCCACCGTTACGCGCGGCATGGAAGCGTTTTGCGCATTGGTAACCTCCGGACGGTAAATGATGCCGTAGGGGCTGTCGTCCTGTGCATGCCAGTAAGCGTAATTCCACAATTGAATCGCATTCATCCAGGCGCGTAATATTTTTGCTTCTGCAATGAGTTGCGTTTTCTCTTTCGGATCAGGAAATGCGGATTCCGGAATGTCGGGTATGCCGTTAATGGCCAGGTTTGCGGCGTTAATGACGCTGAAAAGGCTGCTCCATGTAGGGGCGGCAATGACTCCGGAGGCTGTTTGCGTGTATGTCATATCAAATTCGACGGCGGAAAAACTGATAATTCCCGATTTGGAAGTATATGACAAGTTCAAAGCCCCGTTAAGATTGTCGCCGGGGCAGAGGCGGTAATAAATGCCGTTAACGGCGTGAAGGGCTTTATCGCGGGTAGTCAAGGCTTCGTTTACCGACCAGAGGTGGCGTGGCGTTTCATCCAGGAAACCGCTGCATGAAGTAATGAGCAGGAATACGAATGTCGAAAGCGCTATGTTAATTTTATTTTTCATAATCGTTTTTTTTTATTTAAAAGTAAATTTAAGACCCGCCGTATAAATTCTTGCGGCAGGATAATAACTGTTATCTACTCCCTGCGAAGCTACCATGGAAGTTGAAGTAGAGAAGTTTCCCTGCGGGTCAAAACCCGGATAAGAGGTCAGTGTAAAGAGATTGCTTGCTTGCAGGGATAATTCGATGGCCTCAATCTGGGTAGCTGCAAACCAGCGTTGCGGGAAACGATAATTGAGGTTTAGCGTATTTAATCGAATATAGGATGCGTCGTAGAGCCAGAAGTCGGAGAAGGTAGAATTTCCTCCATCGCCGTATTGCGTCATGTTTGGAATGGTTGCTTCATAGGGAGTGTTCAGTATGGCGCTCTTACCGGCTATCTTGTTCGAATGATTATAGTTTCCGACATAGCCTGCATCGTCTGCCGGCATTGCCCAGTAACGTTGATTGCCGTATGAATATACGAAACCGGCATTGATGTTCCAGTTTTTGAACAGTTGGAGATTAAAGTTAAATCCTCCGAAAAGTTTTGGAATGCTGCTACCCAGATCTGTTCTGTCGTCGGTTGTAATTGCTCCGTCGCCGTTTATATCCTGGAAATAAATGTCGCCGGCGCTTTCCAGGCTGTTTCTGTAAACCACCTGTCCTCCCGTTGCCGAGCGGCCTTTGAGAGCGAACACTTCTTCGGAAGCTCCGAAAAGCCGCCCGTAAGTTTTGTATCCATACCACAAGCCTATCTCTTTCCCTTCTTTAAGCATGGAAGTAGTGAGGACGGCATTAGGGACGGCCAGTTCGGTGATGGAGCGATTGAATTTGGTGATGAAGGCTTTGTTTCCAGAGCCGTTAACATCGACCGTGAAAAGCACGTCGCGGCTTCGGACAATATCGGCTGCCAGAGAAAATTCAAAACCATAGTTTTTGGTCGATGCCACGTTGTCGTTCATATTTGAAAAAGCGGAGCTGGGAGGCAAGGGTTGGGAATAAATCAGGAAATCGGATTTTTTGTTGAAATATCCTCCTGTTCCTCTTATTCTTGAGTCGAAAAGTTCCAGTTCGACAGCCAGGTCGGTCATCGTCGTATTTTCCCATTGCAGTTTATCGTTTCCGATATTGCTTGGGACGATAGCCGGCTGTTCGAGGTATTGTCCGGAGCCGACCAGCGTCATCCAGTCATAATAACCCAGATTCTGCGAGCCGGTTTTTCCATAACTGCCGCGCAGTTTTAAGTGATTTATATTGCGGGCTGCCCAGCCTGCTTTTTGGAAGAAGTTTTCGTTACTGAGTATCCAGCCTGCGCCGCCAGAGGGGAAATATCCCCAGCGTTTTCCCGGTCCGAATTTGGAAGAACCGTCGGCGCGAAAGGTAAAAGTCGCCAGGTATTTGTTGGCATATTTATATTGCACCCGCGCTATTTCGGAAAGGATAGCAGTAGCATTGTAAGTTTCACCCAGCGAACCTTTGGTGGCGGCAGAGCCGAAATTGTTTAAAATATCGTCGTCGGGGAAATTAGTTGCGGATATGCTGTAATATAATCTTTGGTAGCGTTCCGCGCTTGATGTTATGGAAGCGTTGATATCGTGCTTTCCTGTTTCGGCGGCATAAGTCAAAGTATTGTCCCAGATTTTGGTGTCTTCCCTGACGGTAGACCAGCTTCTGCTGCCGTCGTAGTTGAACGTGCTCCCACGCCGTTTGTATGTCAAATCCTGGAAATTACCGTAATTGATATTTGCGCCGGTGGTGAAGATCAATCCTTTTAATACAGTCCATTCCAGTTCGGCTATCCCGTTGAAATTTTCTCCCGATCCGCTGATTGTATTGGCAAGAGTGGTGTAGGGATTTTCGGTATATGCATCACGGGTGAACAAAGTGCCGTCTTCATTATAAACGGGAATATCGGGACGTATTTTTTTCAGAACATTCAGCATGTAATCCTTGTCCGAAGTCTTGCGAGTACTTCCGTAAGCGTTAATTCTAAATTTAACGGCTTTGGCCAGACGGGCTTCCAGTCGTACGCGACCGCTGGTGAGCTTGTTATATCCGGTTTTTACAATACCTTCCTTGTCGAGATGACTTAACGACGCCAGATACGATACCGCCTGGGAGCCTCCCCGCAATGAGAGATCATACTGTTGCGAAAAAGGATTTTGCGTCATTTCTTCCATCCAGTTGGTATCGCCTTCGTAATAAGCTCCCGGAAGAATCTGTAGTTTTGAAGGATCAATTTCGCTGGTATTAAGACTCCAGAAAGCCTGTTCGTCCAGGTACAAACGGGTAAAATAGTCGAAAGTACCTCTGTTGCTCATTTCTTTTCTTGCGGCAAGGTCAGCGAAACGAATATAATCCTTGGCGGTAAAATATTCGTAGGAATTAAAATCCATCTGTGATACCCCCAGACGTGTTGAAAATTCAATAATCGGCGCCATACCTTCCCTGCCGTTTTTAGTCGTTACTACAATAACGCCGTTAGCGGCGCGGGAGCCGTAAATGGCCGTGGACGAAGCATCTTTCAAGATGTCGATACTTTCGATGTCATTGAGGTTAAGCGAGTATAACACATTGGATATACTTCCTGTTACGCCGACATTGTATTCCGGAATGCCGTCCACAACCCACAACGGCTGATTGTTGCCCGAAAGTGAAGATTGTCCGCGAATAATCACCGAAACCGGAGAGGTGGGCGACGCCGATTGAATCTGAATATTAACGCCCGCCGCACGTCCCTGTAAGAGGCTTGCCACGTTTGATCCCAAAGCAGACTGTTCGATTTCTTCTGTACCCACATGAGAGATAGACCCCGTGACGTCTTTTATCTTTTGGGTGCTTTTGTAGCCGATTACAACAATTTGATCTAATTCTTTTACGCTGGGTTTCATGGAGATTGTTAATTCGCTCTGCCCGTTTACCGGATATTCCACCGTTTCATATCCCAAATACGATACAACCAGGATTGCATTCGAAGGAATGTTGCGCAATTCGAATCTTCCTTCGGCGTCGGTAACGGCGCCTGTTTTTTGATCGCTTTTCAGGGTGACAAAAACGCCGGGTAACGGAAGCTCCTTCTCATCCTGTATAATACCCCGTATTAAAAGAACGTCGGGGGCAGGAGGGTCAGATGGCGGATTATTTTCACTGATCTTTCCGGAAACGACAGTTTCCTGCGAAAAACCGGATGAAGACGCCAACAACATGAGAAACACGAATCCATACCTGACAACAGGTACGGACAAAAATTTGTAAGGATAGTTTTTCTTCATACGTTAAAAATAAATTTAGTAAATTATTCTTTTTCTCATAATAATATAATATTGATGTCGCAAAAATAGGGCAAATTTTAATGTCGTATCTACTCTTTTTATGGTATACCGGAGACCCGCGCAAGACGTGCGCAAAATTCCACGAGCCTCTGGCAAACTCCTCCAAGAGTATCGGGAGAAAGCGCGAAAGTTGCGTACCATGATACGCATAGCGCGGATGAATGATTATCGGAAGCTTAAAAAAAACAGGAGGCGGAAATGTTAAATTTCCG
>JAITJX010000002.1 GCA_031278765.1 Tannerella sp.
TTTTTGTCATCATCGACGAATACGACCATTTTGCCAACGACCTCATTGCGATGGGAAATCGAATGGGTGAAGACATTTATCGCCGGATGGTGCGAGCAAACGGATTGGTGCGCGATTTCTATGAAACGCTTAAAATCGGTACTTCCAACGTGGTCGACCGCATTTTTATCACCGGAATATCGCCCGTAATGCTCGACGACTTGACCAGCGGTTTTAATATCGCTTCTAATCTTAGTCTCAAATTGCAATACAACGAAATGATGGGTTTTACGCAGACCGAAGTAGATGCATTGATGATTGAAACCGGCGTTAATCCACAACACATCAACGTCGATATGAAAACCTATTACGACGGCTACCTATTCCATAAAGACGGCGAAAATCGAGTATATAACCCTTCCATGATCCTTTATTTCTTTAATGAAATACTATGTGATAAGAAAGCGCCGCAAAATATTCTCGACGAAAACCTGAAAACAGACTACGGACGGCTGCAACGCTTAGCTACAAACGATAAAAACAAGCAAACGCTGATAGATATTATCAAAAAAGGAGGTATCGTCACCGACATTATTCCGAAATTCTCTATCGACCGCCTGTACGATGACGAATATTTTGTGTCTTTGCTTTTCTATATGGGACTGCTGACCATTAAAGAACCTTATTTTTCCGAATTGTATTTGACAATCCCTAATTACTCCATTCAAACCATTTATTGGGAATATCTCCGGTTGCTGACGCAAGAATCTTCTGCGGAGATTAGCGTGGAAGTCAGGCCTTTGAATGAAGCCATTATCGCTCTGGCAATGGAAGGTGATGTGCACCGTTATATTGACTACGTCTCGAAAAACGCATTCGCCAAACTGTCGGATAGAGATTTAAGAAATTTTGACGAAAAATACATCCAGATACTGCTTTTAGCTTATTTGTTTCAGAGCAAAATATACATTCCGATGAGCGAATACGAAGCCGTTCCCGGATTCACCGATATCTTCCTGCAACGAAACCCCGATTTACCGCAAATCCGGTTCGAATGGATTTGGGAAATCAAATACCTCAAAGCCGGAGAAGAATACAAAGCCCCGCAAAAAATGGACGAAGCCAAAGAACAGCTATGCAAATATCTTCATGCGTTCCGTTTGGCCGGACGGCCCGGATTGCAAGGCGCCGCAATTGTTTTTACCGGAAAAAATAAGTTTGATATACATTTAATCAAGGCTTAAATTCAAAAATATTTTTATATTCCTTTTACTTTTTTCAACAATAGGTATTTAATTTAATAATTGATTATCAATAGAATAAAAAATAATAAAACATTTTTTATTTACTTTTTGTTTTTCTTTGATGAAGTTAAATTCTAATATAGAATACATTTGTAAATTAAATAAATTTTATTCTAATTAAATCTTTTATTGTATGAAAAGAAAAAAATGTATCTTATTTATTTTCTCTCTTTTTCTGTTTTGTTCGGCAACCTATGCCCAAAAAACGATAAAGGGACAGGTGGTAGATATAACAGGAGAATCAATTATTGGAGCTTCAATTGTTGTAAGAGAGACAAACCAGGGAACTGTTACCGACATCGACGGTTATTTTACATTAAATAATGTGGAAATAAACAGTTCTATTGAAATTTCGTACATTGGCTATCAAACGCAAAAAATTGTTTTCACCGGTCAAGAGGTGATTCATGTAGTGCTTACTGAAGACACTAAAGTACTGGATGAAGTGGTAGTTATTGGGTATGGTTCTCAAACGAAAAAGGAATTAACCGGCGCTATTACCAGTTTAAAACCGGGTGATTTCAATCAAGGAGCTGTAGCAAATCCAATGGGCTTGATACAAGGAAAAGTAGCCGGCTTGGTTGTCCTTAAAAATGGTGGTGATGATCCGGCACAAAATTCCTACAAAATACAATTGCGAGGCGTTGGAAGTATAAACGGTTCAGCAGAGCCTCTGTATGTGATTGATGGCGTTCCCGGTGGAAATATTAACTCCGTTTTGCCCGGCGATATCGAATCCATCGATGTTTTGAAAGATGGTTCCGCCGCTGCCATTTATGGTACTCGCGCCAATGCCGGAGTAATCATGGTGACAACTAAGAGAGGAAAAACGGGAGACAGAACTTCCTCTACTTCAGTCGAATATAATGGATCGGTAAATACCGGCATTATCGCTAAAAAACCCCGTATCCTTACCGCCGATGAATACCGGACTTACATGGTCGATAAGGGAATGGGCGTCGACTATGGCGCAAATACCGACTGGATTGACGCTATTATCCGCACGCCGATCAGCCACAGCCATTCGCTATCAATGGCCGGAGGCGCGGAAAAATTCAATTATCGGGCTTCTTTCAACTACCGGAAGGTGGAAGGAATTGCCCTGAAATCGGATTATGAAGAACTAAACGGACGATTTGCCGCGAATCAGAAAGCATTGAATGATAAACTGGACATTGCTTATGATCTCGCTTATACTTCCGGCAAAAAAGCATGGGCGAATTACGATAATTTTTTGCAAGCAGTTCGAACGAATCCAACAATGCCTGTTTATTCGAACGCCGAGCAATATGCCAAATATGGAGGCTATTTCGAATCGGACGGCTTTTATTCCCGCAATCCGGTGGCAGACATTAATATGACCGACAATGACCAAAAAGATAAAATATTACAGGGAAGCGTACGCGCCAACCTGAACTTATTCTCTTTTTTGAAACTCTCCACATTTTATTCCTTGCAGGAAAGCGGAATATGGAACGGCAAATATCAGGCGTCCGCTTTGCGCGAAGTTTACGGAAAAGGCGGAGTTGCCAGCCAATCACAGGAAAACAACCGTTCGCAAGTAATAGAAAATACAATACAATACATGAAGCAATTCGGTAAAAACGACTTCCAACTATTGTTGGGACAAGCCTACCAATATAATGTATATCAAAAATTCAATGTTTCCAATACGCTATTTAGTTTGGACAAGTTATCCTACAATAATTTGGGCAATGGACAGGGATTAAAAAATATCGCCGAATTAGGCAATTCGGCAGCCGGTATGGGCAGTTCGCAATATTCCGACAAACTTTCATCTTTCTTTGCGCGTGCTTTGTATAATTTCGATCAAAAATATTTCTTCAACGCCAGTGTCCGTCTGGAAGGATCTTCCAAATTCGGCAAAAAAGCCGATCCCAATTTAGGACAATGGGGCATATTTCCCGCTATCAGCGCCAGTTGGATAATTGACAGGGAAGAATTTATGAAAAACATCACTTTTATCAACGACCTGAAACTGCGTGCAGGATACGGAGTGACCGGAAATATGCCCGGCAACAGCTATCTTTATACCATGCGCTTAGGGCAAGGCAGTTCGCAAATATTTATCGATGGAAACTGGATTATACCATTCAATATCGTATCCAACCTGAACGAACGTATCCGTTGGGAGAAAAAACACGAATACAATGCCGGATTAGACTTTTCCATCCTCAACAGTCGGATATACGGTACCATTGACGGATATTTTAGAAATACGACAGACCTGTTGTACGAATACAATGTCCCAAGTCCTCCCTATCCGGTCGGAAAAATGTGGGACAATTACGGGCAAATACATAATTACGGGATTGAACTGGCATTGAACGGAACAGCCATTAAATCCGCAGATTTAACATTAGACTTGGGACTTGTAGCAGCCGTGAATAAAAATAAAGTCGTACGCATCTCTTCCGGATACTCCCAAGACGCTGAAAATCCCAGTTATTTGAATACCGGCTATATCAGTTCGGGAGATGGAGAAACAGGCAGCTATGTGATGCGTTTGGAAGAAGGCAATCCGATCGGCAACTTCTATGGCTGGAAATATTACGGGATTAATGCCAATGGCGAATGGGTATTCGAAACACCCGCTGGAGGTTACACTACCTCGCCGCAAGAAAGCGACCGGATGATATTGGGAAATGCGCAACCGGATTTGACATACGGATTCAATGCCAATCTCAAATACAAAGCATGGGATGCCGCCCTTAATTTCAGAGGGCAAATCGGAGGATTGATTTTTAATGAAACCCGTTACTTTTTTGAAAATACGCGGAATACCGAAAATGTCTTGCTCTCGGCCGTAAAAGGAGAGGCGGCGCTGTTGACTGCATGGAAAACTTCAGGTGAAAACAATGCCTCCATACGCCGTTTTTCCGATTTCTACTTGGAAAATGCCAGCTATCTGAAATTGAGCGACCTGACTGTCGGATACACCTCCCGATTAAGTGAAAGTCTTTCCAAATACATTCATTCGATGAGGATATATTTCACGGCGCAAAATATATTTACGCTAACAGGATATAAAGGCGTTGATCCCGAAATATCACCTAAAGACGGCGACAGTTTACAGCCCGGATTCGACTCCCGTGCTTTTTATCCCAGACAACGTACATTCAATTTAGGTATCACTTTAAAATTCTAACAATCATGAAACGAAATAAAATAACTGTCATATTGGTAGCCGCAAGCCTCTTAATGGGCTTTTACAGCGCTTGCACGGATTTGGAACCCGAAATTTATTCGGATATATTAGTGGATGAATATTATAAAACACCGGAACAATTTTCTTCGTTGATAGCCGATGCTTACTCTCAGTTAGCCGGAGAATACGGATACGTATATCGGGAAGGCTATTGGAGTATGCAGGAATATACTTCCGACGAAGTTATTGTACCGACTCGAGGTACCGACTGGTTTGACAATGGAGTACCCATTGCCATGCACACGCATACATGGGAAGAAGATACTCGCGATGTTAATAATGGCTGGAGTTTTGCATACGGCGGCGTAGGCAAGTGCAATAATATTTTAGACATGATTGTCAGCCTGAAAGGCAAAGACGAAAGCCTTTATGACGACGCAACAATCAAAGGAATAGCTGAAACAAAAGTGTTACGGGCATTTTACCATTTATTGGCAATGGATTTGTACGGTAATGTAGCTATCAGTGCCAGCACGACAGCGCCAGTAAAACAAAGTTCCCGCCAAGAAGTTTTTGCATGGATTGAAAAAGAAATATTAGACAATATCAACCAGTTAGATCTGCGCGTTCGCTACGGCTCGGTGACGAAACCGGTAGCTCATGCCATATTAGCAAAACTGTATCTGAATGCCGAAGTTTATACAGGAACTCCACGCTGGCAAAATGTTGCCGATCAATGCGATTCCATTATCAACGGGAACTATGGTTACGGCTTGAATGATGATTACTTTACTACATTCAAGAAAGAAAATACCAATAACAAGGAAATTATTTTTCCCGTCGTTTTCGACGCAGTAAAGGCAGAAGGAAACATGTTTCATTTAATGACTTTACACTATGTACATCAGGAAATATATGGCTTTACAACTCAACCATGGAATGGTCCATGCACGCTGAAATCCTTTTATGACAAATATTCCGATGACGACCGGCGCAAGGAGCAGTGGTTTACTGGGCCTATACAAAAGGATGGTGTGACTTTAACATATTCAAACAGTACGTTGGAGAATGTCCCGGCTGTTATCGTGCCGGAAGTTACAACCATTCAAGACCCAACGGCTGCCAACACCTTTGAAGGCGCCCGTTTTGTGAAATTTGAAATCGAATCGGGCATTGCTCATCACGCCAACAGCGATTTCCCCATTTACCGTTATGCCGACATTTTACTGATGAAAGCCGAAGCCCTGATGCGCCTCAATGGCGGAACTGCCACACAACCGGCTGTCGATCTCGCCAACGAAGTACGTAAACGAACCGGTTTAGCGTCCTATACGACGACTACGCTCACCTTATCGGAATTGCTGGACGAACGTGGACGGGAATTAGCATGGGAAGGACATCGCAGACAAGACCAAATCCGTTTCGGAACATTCTCTTCCGGCGCATGGGAATTTATGACTTCGGGAGAAAGCCGCAACAGAACTGTTTTCCCCATTCCACAATGGGTATTAGACGCCAATCCGGGCGTCTATACACAGAATAATTGGAGATAAGAAAAAACTTTTTATTTAATCAATTTATATTTTTAATTATTAATAATTTATAGAAATTATCATGAAAAAAATTCAAATTATTTTTTTAGCATTAATGGCTTTGCCATTGTCTTTTATTAGTTGTGACGATGACGATAAACCTGCTGGACCCGTTTCCGTAGTGGAAGATGGTTTTTATGTCATAGGCGAAGCTACCTCCATAGCCAATCTGAGCGAAACCGAAGCAAGCAAAGCGTTAATGGCTGCAGGAATTGATGAAGCCACAGAGCAAACTGCCCGCGACGGTATGTATGAAAAATATGTCGCTTTGGAAGGTGGAAAAACATTCTCTTTGGTACTCAAGGAAGGCACAAAAGAAACTAAGTATGGCGCCCAGTTAACTTTATCGGACATTTTGGCAGGAGATAATGAACCGGCTATTCAAGTTTACAAAGGAACCTTGACGGAAAATGCCGGCTTGCAGGTAGAAAAAACAGGTCTCTACCACATTGTCCTCGATTTAAATAAGGACAGTAAATTGTCCGATAAACTAATCTTGATTGCTCCGGTAGAATGGGGTGTTCGTGGCGCGATGAACGGTTGGGGTTTTACGGCATTTCCTGAGCCTCAATTCAACAAAACATCCATGACTTATACCTTGACGGACGTAACCGTTGAAACCAACGGCGCTTTCAAATTTGCTTACGGCGGCGGCTGGAAAATCGAGTTAAATTCCGGCGCTTCTACTTTGGTGAAAGCCAATACAAATTTAGGTAGCAATGATGCTTTAGGTTTGAAACCTGGAGGAGGCGATATTACCATTGACCGCGCCAAATACACGATCGAATTAACGTGGAAACTGGAAAAAGGAGCTATAGGAAATGGTTTCAGCTACAAAGTGACGAAAACAGAAGATTTAGGCGACTTGCCTTATCCTGAAACGCTTTATATGATCGGGGAAGAATTTGGCGAATGGAAATGGGAATCCACTGCCGTAGCTGAAATGACGCCTGTGCACAGTCATCCCGGACAGTTCTGGTGCATACGTTATTTCACTGCTAATAAAGGCTTCAAATGGAATTCTAAAAAAGAATGGGGTGGCGACTTTAATAGCCTTGGCACAGACAACGGCTTTAGCATTGCAGATGGAAATGCCGTTGTAGCGAGCGATGGCTTCTATATCGTACTGGTCGATTACCTTTCAAGCGCCATCTCCATCGAACAGGCTAAAGTCTATGGCATAGGCGGTTGTTTCGATGCCGATAATTGGGAAACAGGCAAACATGCGTTTACTCCTGTTCCGACCACTAAAACAATGAATATTACAACCGCTCTTAGTGGCGAATTACGCATGTATGCCGCATCTACGGCTACCGCCGCCGATTGGTGGCAGATGGAATTTATCCTGAATAATGGACAAATTGTTTACAGAGGCACAGGAGAGGACCAGGAACGTTTTACTGTAGAAGTAGGAAAAACGGTAACACTTGATTTCAATAACGGAACAGGTACAATTCAATAAAAATCAGAAGATAAACGGTAAACCGTTGTGTTTACCGTTTATCTTTGTTCGTTAAAAATAATCCATGAAACATTTCTTTCCATTATTACTCTCTTGCTTGTTTTTTACCTGTCAAGAACCGGCAGAATTACCGGACAATCCGGCATCCAAGCTATCTGCGAATCTCCGCGACGGCATCACCCGCATCAGCGACGATTCCCTGGCCTTTGTCCTCTTCGCTCCTAAAAAACAGTCGGTGCATCTCATTGGCGATTTCAACAATTGGACAATCTCCGACACTCACAAAATGAATAAAGACGGCGATCGCTTCTGGATAAAAATCGGCAATTTGGATGCAAGCAAAGAATACACTTGCCAATACCTGATTGACAATTCCATCCGTATTGCCGACCCATACGCCAACAAAATTTCCGATCCATGGAACGATAATACTATTTCTCCCACCATTTACCCGGGACTACTCCCCTATCCTACCGCTAAAACCACCGAAATTGCTATGGTAGTTTCCACAAATACAGATAATTACAATTGGAAAATCGACAACCATACAATAACCCATCCCGAAAACTTAATCATATATGAAATCCTGATTCGCGACTTTACCGAACAACGTTCCATAAAAGGCGTGCAAGAAAAACTCCCATACCTGAAAGCCCTGGGCGTCAACGCCATAGAACTCATGCCTTTCAACGAATTTGAAGCCAACGACAGTTGGGGATACAATCCTTCCTTCTACTTCGCTCCCGACAAAGCTTACGGAACAAGCGCCGACTACAAAGCATTTATTGACGAATGTCACGCCAACGGAATAGCAGTCATCATGGATATGGTCTTGAACCACAGCTACGGGCAAAGTCCTTTAGTAAGAATGTATCAAAACAACGGGACGATTACAGCCGACAACCCCTGGTACAACATAACCTCCCCCAACACATCCTACTCCTGGGGCTACGACTTCAATCACGAAAGCAAATACACCCAACAGTTTGTGGACAGCGTTTGCGCATACTGGATAAAAGAATACAAAATAGACGGTTACCGCTTCGACTTCACCAAAGGTTTTACCAACAAATCCGGCGACGGTCAGGCTTACGATGAATCCCGCATCAACATTCTCAAACGGATGACCGACGAAATCCGGAAACGCAAAAAAGACGCTATTCTCATTTTTGAACACTTAGCCGACAACAGCGAAGAAAAAGTATTGGCCGAACACGGCATTTTCCTTTGGGGAAACCTGAATTACAATATGAACGAAGCGACCATGGGCTGGGGCGAAGAACTCAATAACGGTTCATTGAAAGGCAATCTCTCGTGGGCCTCATACAAACAACGGGGATGGACGGATCCTCATTTGGTGGCCTACATGGAAAGCCACGACGAAGAACGCTTGATGTACAAGAACGAGCAATGGGGAAAAGAACAAAACGGTTACAGTGTGAAGCAAATTCCTACCGGACTGCAACGGACTGCCGCTGCCGCTGTCATCTTGCTTTCCATACCCGGACCCAAAATGATTTGGCAATTCGGCGAATTGGGATATGACTACAAATTAGGCTCATCAATGGAAGACGGACGTTTAGAAAAAAAACCGATTCGTTGGGACTACTACAACGATCCCGACCGGAAAGCGTTGTACGACGTATTTGCTCAAATGATTGATTTACGCAAAAATAATCCGGTCTTTTCAACATCCGACTATACCATTGATTTGACGCATAATTTCAAATACATTGTTTTAAAATCGTCGAATGAAACGGTCGTAGCAATGGCGAATTTCGATGTAATCCCGGCAAGTAAAAATGTAAATTTCAGTCAAGCAGGAAATTGGAAAGAATATTTCTCCAATGCGGAAATAACAATCAATGCGGAAACAGAAAATATAACTTTGCAAGCAGGCGAATATCGCTTGTATTTCAAAGAATAAATTAATCGGACAATGAATAAGAAAGTCTCAACGCACCAAACTGCCTGCTATTATTCGGCGAATAAGAACAATATCGCCTATAATATTGAATACAATTGTCATTTTTTTGTAAGTAATTGTACGGGCATTGGGGCCATAAAACTTTTGAATATACTCTCTCGGAAAGAGCATAAATATCTCCATAATAATAAAAATCATGCGAATTCCATACGACCATTAAAAAAACAAATTATTCACGAATGAAAAACAGATGATTATGAATAAAAAAATCAAAGGAATTATCTTTCAGCTTTTGCTATCGTACTCCGTATTGAGTGCACAAACATTAATTTCCCCCAACGGGAATTTAAGTATGAAC
>JAITJX010000061.1 GCA_031278765.1 Tannerella sp.
AATGGTCTCCGGACTCCATTGCTCCCCTGCTACTAAGGTTCGCGTGCTTTGTTAAATAATTTGAAGACATACTACTTAATTTATAAAATCATTCCCTACTCGTAAGGCTTTTCGGGTTCCGCCCCGCCGGATGTTTTTACGTGGCGACCGGCGGCGTCCACTGTTGCAGTTGTCCGGAAAATCAGACAGTCTAATCGTCAAACGGATACGGCGGAAAAACAAGACCTTTGGAAGCGGCGGTTGCGTTCGCTGCGCTTGTATCAAAATGACAGTCGGAACTGCGGCTTCCGCGATCACTGTGTATAGTATCCTCATGAAACTTGTTTATATTTCTACTTATCTGTTGCCCGTTTTCTTTAAGAAGTTGCGGGGCTTTCTTTGCAATTGAAATCAAGGCTTCTACTTTTTGCCATCCGTTTTCATCACAGTCACCTCTGATAGCATGGATACTCGCGATGTATGTTTCGGCAACACTCTTCAACGCTTGCTGGTCGGTAAGTTTCGCGACCGCTGCCTTGCGAACATCCTTATTGCTGTCGTTTTTTTTGCTGTCAAAGCTAAACTTTACTGTTTATCTCCTAATTTTTCGTATGCAGTTCTGCGAACATCCCGATCGCTGGCATTTTTCGCTACCTCGGCAAGCACACTTTGGTCGGTCAGTTTCTTGACCGCTGCCCTGCGAACATTCCCATCGCTGTCCTTTTTCGCTATATCTGCAAGCACAGTCTGGTCGGTAAGTTTCTTGACCGCTGCCCTGCGAACATCCCAATTGCTGTCCTTTTTCGCTACATCGGCAAGCACAGTCCGGTCGGTCAGTTTCTCGACCGCTGCCTTGCGAACATTCCCATCGCTGTCCTTTTTCGCTACCTCGGCAAGCGCTTGCTGGTCGGTCAGTTTCTTGACCGCTGCCCTGCGAACTTCCCAATTGCTGTCATTTTTCGCTACCTCTGCAAGCAGACTTTGGTCGGTAAGTTTCGCGACCGCTGCCTCGCGAGTATACTTATTGCTGTCATTTTTCGCTACATCGGCAAGCAGACGCTGGTCGGTTAGTTTCTCGACCGCTGCCTTGCGAACATCAGAATCGCTGGTATTTTTCGCTACCTCGGCAAGCACACTCTGGTCGGTCAGTTTCTCGATCGCTGCCTTGCGTGCTTTCCAAGTCTTTGCTTCTTTTGCGACTCTCGCCAGTTTTTTCTGGTCGGTCATCTTTTCAACTGCGCTAAGCGCTTTCCATTCGTTTTCGCTTTTCCAAGCGGGTGTAAATAATCCCATAATCTATCTATTTTTAATAATCATTCCCTGCTACTAAGGTTTTGCAGATTTACCCCGTTTTTTGAATGGTCTCCGGACTCCATTGCTCCCCTGCTACTAAGGTTCGCGTGCTTTGTTAAATAATTTGAAGACATACTACTTACCGTCTAATCTTTAAACGGATACGGCGGAAAAACAAGACCTTTGGAGGCGGCAGTTTCGTTAATTCCTCTTGAATCTACATGACAGTCGGAATTGTGCTGTCCGTTATCAAAATGTTTAAAATCATGATGGAGCATGTTTATCTTGCTATTTATCTGTTGCCAGTTTTCTTTAAGAAGTTGCGGGGCTTTCTTTGCAATTGAAATCAAGGCTTCTGCTTTTTGCCATCCGTTTTCATCACAGTTACCTGTGATAGCATGGATACTCGCAATGTATTCTTCGGCAACACTCTTCAACGCTTCCGGATCGGTAAGTTTCTCAACCGCTGCCACGCGAACTATCCAGTCGCCGGCATTTTTCGCTATATCGGCAAGCAGACGCTGATCGTCGGTAAGTTTCTCAACCGCTGCCACGCGAACAAAGCCGTTGCTGTCATTTTTCGCTATATCTGCAAGCAGACGCTGATCGGTAAGTTTCTCAACCGCCAGTTTCGCTGCCGCTACCGCGCGCACATTGGTAAGTTTCTCGACCGCTGCCTTGTGAACATCCTTATTGTAGTCATTTTTCGCTATATCGGCAAGTACACTCTGGTCGGTAAGTTTCTTGACCGCTGCCTTGCGAATAGCATAATAGCTGGCATTTTTCGCTATATCGGCAAGTACACTCTGGTCGGTAAGTTTCGCGACCGCTGCCTTGCGAACATCCTTATCGCTGGCATTTTTCGCTATATCGGCAAGTACACGCTGGTCGGTAAGTTTCGCGACCGCTGCCTCGCCAACGTACACTTTGCTGTCATTTTTCGCTACATCGGCAAGCGAGTTCTGGTCGGTAAGTTTCGCGACCGCTGCCACGCGAACATCCGGATTGCGGTCATTTTTCCCTCTATCGGCAAGTACACTCTGGTCGGTAAGTTTCTCGACCGCTGCCTAGCGAACTTACAAATCGCTGGCATTTTTCGCTACATCGGCAAGCGAGTTCTGGTCGGTAAGTTTCGCGACCGCTGCCTCGCCAACATACCCTTTGCTGTCATTTATCGCTACACAGGCAAGCACACTCTGGTTAGTAAGTTTCTTGACCGCTGCCTTGCGAACATCCGGCTCGTAGTCATTTTTCGCTATATCGGCAAGTACACGCTGGTCGGTAAGTTTCTCGACCGTTGCCTCGCGAACTTCCCAATTGCCGTCATTTTTCGCTATATCGGCAAGCACACGCTGGTCGGTAAGTTTCGCGACCGCTGCCTTGCGAATATCCCTAATGCCGTCATTTTTCGCTACAAAGGCAAGCACACGCTGGTCGGTAAGTTTCGCGACCGCTGCCGCGCGTGTATTCCAAATCATTGCTTTTTTTGCGACCTTCGCCAATTCTTTCTGGTCGGTCATCTTTTCAACTGCGCAATACGCTTTCCATCTTTTTTTGCTTTTCCAGGCGGGTGTAAATAATCCCATAATCTTTACATTTTTAATAATCATCCCTACTCGTAAGGCTTTTCGGGTTCTGCCCCGCCGGATGTTTTACGTGGCGGCCGGCGGCGTCCACTGTTGCAGTTGTCCGGAAAATCAGACCGTTTAATCGTCAAACGGATACGGCGGGAAAACAAGACCTTTGGAGGCGGCGGTTTCGTGTCTCCGGCTACTGTACCAGTTGCCTTTTGAACGGTCATCCGAATGTATATCCTCATGAAGCCCGTTTATCACTTTACTTATCTGTTGCCAGTTTTCTTTAAGAAGTTGCGGGGCTTTTTTTGCAATTGAGATCAAGGTTTTTACTTTTTGCCATTCATCCTTATTACAGTCGCCTGTGAGAGCATGGATATTCGCAATGTATTTTTCGGCAATATCCTTCAACACCTCCGGATCGGTAAGTTTCACGACCGCTGCATGGCAAACTTCCCAATCGCTGTCATTTTTCGCTATATCGGCAAGCAAACTCTCGTCGGCAAGGTTCTTGACCGCAGCCTCGCGAACATAGTTTGTGCCGTCATTTTTCGCTACAAAAGCAAGCGCGCGCTGGTCGGCAAGTTTCGCGACTGCGGCACGGCGGATATTAGAATCGCTGTTATTTTTCGCTACGCAGGCAAGCGACTGCTGGTCGGTAAGGTTTGCGACTGCTGCCTTGCGAACAAAATATTCGCTCTCGTTCATCGCTATATCAAGGAGCAACCCCTGATGGGTAAGTTTCGCGACCGCTGCCTTGCGCGCCCGCCACGTTATTGCTTCTTTTGCGACCTTCGCCAGTTTTTTCCTGCCGGTTATCTTTTCAACTGAGCGAAGCGCTTTTTCTTCGTTTTTGCCTTTCCAGGCTGGCGTAAATAATCCCATAATTTATATATTTAATCACTGATCGTTCATGACAGCAAAAAAAATGTCCGAACCGTGATTCGTATGATTTTTCCGTTTTCAGGGATCGGAAAAATCAGGCTCATCGGAACCAAACACATCACAGTCCGGACTTCTTCTCTACGGCACAACGGCCGATACAATCTCCGACCAGGGGCCTTTGACGCCTCTGGTGTTCTCCCATCGCAGGCAGAACCATACGGTTTGCCCGCGTTCTTCGCCCTTAAATTCTATCTGGAAAGGCGAACGTGTGTCGAAAGCCGAGTGCGGCAATTCGTCGGGGTCGATCACCGGCGTATCCGAAATACCCCACTTGATTTCGGCGCCATGCACGCCGAAGGGTTTCGCGCGATTTTCGCTTCCCATATCGCGGAAATCAATCCCCAACATGCGAATCATCGAACTGTCTACCGTAAACATCGGGTAGGTCTTCGGGTCGGGCGCCGGCGTGCGGTCGGTCTTGTAGACAGGCAACCCCATGTTGTCGCGGTCGACGTCCGTCACGCGGTGGTTATAGCTCAGATACTCCTTAATAAATACCCGCAGGGCTTCCCGCAGTGCGATGAGCGCCATGTTTTTGGCCAGCACGGTTGATTTGGTGCGCGTAGACGGCGCCTGAGCGACAGCATACTTGTCCATGAAGTCGTCCCTGAGCGACGTCAATGGCGCAAATACAGCGCTCGTAATGCCGAAACGCGAAAGTTTCTTGGAAAGGTAGGCAAAAAACACTACTATCCAGGCGTAAAAATCAGCCTCTTTGCGAGGCATAAAATCAGAATTTGACATAAATACTTTCTTTTTTTGAAATAAATACTGTATAAACGGTTTAAAAAAAAATCATCAGACGATCCATCCGTAACGGCGGCGGGGGATCTCTTAAAAGTCTGTTTTCCGTCTTTGCCGCCGGTGCGCGCCCCCGCCTTACGGACGTTACGGAGCGTTTCTCCGCGCTTGAAACGAATGAAAACAAACTTCTTATACGACTTCTCCGCACCGTACTGCGCGAACTTTGCGGTGTACTGCGCGAACTTTGCGGTGTA
This sequence comes from Tannerella sp., assembly GCA_031278765.1. GTDB lineage: Bacteria > Bacteroidota > Bacteroidia > Bacteroidales > Tannerellaceae > Tannerella. Next base: position 4,790 of record JAITJX010000061.1, read on the forward strand.
CCGCACGAACTTTGCGGTGTACCGCAAATGTCTTGTGGTGTACCGCAAAGGTCTTGTGGCGTGACGCAAATGCCTTGTACAGTGTCGTTTGCGGGATGAGAGGGTTTTGTAACCCTGTATGTTGGGTTTGTGAGAAGCATATATTCTTATTTTTTCAGGTAGATATATTGATTGCAAAAATAGCGAAAATTTTTGAATTTCTTCTTTCCTTTCGCGAAATCTTTTATTGTTATTTTATTTTTTATACTGCCTGACAGGTACACACACTGTAGCATGTGCATCGATACTGTGGATTGCATGTGCAAACTTTGTTGCATGTGCAGTGTGAATGGCATGTGCAAACTTTGTGTGAATGGCATGTGCAACGGGAACCGGGAACGCAGTCGCATGTGCATATAGCGCCTGCGGGTGTTGGCGAACCGCAGGGCAGGGTATAGGTTATTGTGCGTCCTCTTTCATCTGTTACACTGTATGTCACTCCTTCTACCGTATTTTCTGTGCAGGCTAAATCTATTAAACATTTCTCAACAGTGAGGTCCGACAAATTTATGAGTTGAATATCGTTGTATGTGCCCAAAACGAGCCACTGGCTGTCAGCGCTAAAAGTGAAAATGCCGCTTTTTTCTGGCATATACTTCTGCTTTTTTAATACAAAATGGGGAAGATTCCATAATTGAATGATCCCTTTGGAGAGTGAGGCTAACCACTTCCCGTCGGGAGAGAGGGCCAATTTATAAAAAGCGTCATCGCTTGCTTTTATTTTTCTTGTTACGTTTCCATCGGGTAATTTTATCAGCGTGATGAATCCGTTATCATCGCCTGCAAACAAATATTTTCCGTCGGGACTGACTGCTAACGGTTTTTTTTCCGGCGACCATTTTTGTTTAGATTTCATCGTTAATGTTTTTCTCAGTTTGCCTTCCGGCAGGTCCCATATTTTTATACTGTCATATATGGAAACTGCATTTATATAATTGTTACTCATTGAAAATAACTGTTTCCCATCGGGACTGACCATTAATGAGCGTATATCATCGAGATGTTTGGCGTATATCTTTTTTGTCTCTGTTGATGTACCGTCCTGCAGATTTTGCATATATATATATATTCTTTTCAGTAAAATTTTCTGACCGAAAAAAATCTTCTTTTCATTAAAACTTACTGAAAAAAACAGCCGGTTTCTGTCGGGACTGAGCGCTATTGGGTGTCCGGAATGGGACAATGTCTTTATTTTTATCAGCTTATCTTTTGGCAAATCGGAATCGGAATCCAGGGACAGTGTCTTTAGCAGCTTGCCGGAGGGCAAGCTCCATATCTTTAGATTTCGAACAGTCTTATCGGAGCTTCCTGAAAATAGCCGTTTTCCATCGGGACTGACAGCTAACGCCGTAACATTGTTTTTATGGGCGTGTATGGCCTTGCAGTTTTCGCCACCTGACTTATCTGGGATATTGGGATACTCTAATTTAACTGTTTTACATCCATCCAGCAACAGTATTGCTGCTGCGGCGGTAAGTCCTGTTCCGAAGAATCCGCGACGGTTCATTTTTGCTTCGGCGATAACTTTCGATAATGGAGCAATCTCCGGTTTGTCTTGCGAGCTGTCGTCGTATACGCGGGCGAGTATGAATTTTGGTTTTAAATCTTTCATTGTTTTTCTGTAATTAAATTATTTTTATATATCGTTGTTTGGTTCTAATTTTTTGTATGCCTGTTCGTGCAGGTGTTCGGGCAGTTCGTGCCAGCACAGTCCTCCGGCTTGGGCGATACGGTCGAGAATCTGGTCTTTGGTCAGTTCTCTGTTGATATGGCAACGTCCGGTGCCGGTGAATTCTTTCACTCCGTCGTTGACGACGACGGCTTTGTGGAAACAGTCGCCTGCACAAGTCCATTTGGCGAAACATTCGCGACAGTGTTCCCTCCGCTGTACGCCCTGACGACGCAAGAGGTTGAGCCGTTCCATGTCGAAACGGTATCCTTTGGTTTCGTCGGGCTGTCCGTATACAAATATGGATGCGTAGGGATTGTTGTGTGAACAGGCTTCGTAACACGACGAGACGGCGCCGTCGGGCAGGAGTGCGAACGAATCCTGCGATGCAGCGCAGAAATGATTGGTCAATATTCCTACTCTTGCGCCAGAGCAGGTGATTTGTTTTCCGTATTTCTTTGCTCGCCGTTGCGATTCGCGAAAAGCGAAAAGAAAGGCTTCTGTCTCTGCCGAAGGCTGGTCGGCATAGCGTCCGATTTGGTATGCCGGCTCAATCTGCACGGAATTGGTGTGGAAGTTGGAGAAAATGTAATCGACCGAATCGGGCATAAATGGGATCAGTTCGGCGGTGGCTGTCATGCGGATGCCGTAGTTGAATCCGGCTTCGTCGAAACGGCGTATGGTATGCATCACTCTTGCGCTTGAGCCTCTTCCCGACGGTCGGATGCGGTGTCGATCCTGCGCTTCGGGGATACCGTCGCATGAAACGCTTGTTCCCTGCAAGTTTGCGGTGATCCAGTCGATTTGCCTGTCGGTCAACATGCCGTTTGTAGCGGTCGAAGCGTTTAGCGTCAATGCTGCATCCTGCGTTTTCTTGCGGGCATAGTTTAGCGAATTTGTCAGCGTGCTCCAGTTGACGGTCGGTTCTCCTCCGCCGTGGTAGTTGATTTCGACTATTGTCTCCTTTTGCTTGACCGCGTTCGCTACGACAAAGTCGATGCCTTGCCGCGCTGTGTCAAAGGTCATGGATTCTTTTGCCGTATCTCCCGCCGAAGCGTAGCAGTAGGTACAGCGGAGGTTGCAGGCGGAGGTCAGAAAGAGCGATACTGAGGTAGGACAGGGATCGCCCTCACAGTCGAAGTTTGGCTCGGTTTCGAGGCCTGCGTCGACGATTTCGAGACGGCGGAGAAATTCGCTCGTCGCGCCTGCGGTATCGGCTTCGGCACGGTATATGCCTTCTTTGAGGTCGGCAAGGAAGTTGACTGTCGTAGCGTTTCCCACAAATGCCGCCTTACGCAGCGGCGCATAAACCAGATATTTTTTCTCCTCTAAGGGAATGACAAATATTTCTGCCGAGAGTTTTGGGGTTTTTTCTTTCATTCTTTTATCTGTTTTTACCGGATTTTTATTCATTTCTCAAAACATGTGTATACAGTTTTCGCATACAGCTGAACTTTGCGAATGGTCTCTATTGCGCATACTGTCTATATATGCGTCTGTATATGCGCCTGTGTCTGTAAGCATAAAGTTGACTTTTTTGAAATAGGCTCGCCACTTGGTAGAAGTGTAAAAAACACTGTTCGGAACGATGTATGCCTTTACTCCGCTTAACGAACGGTTGCACACGTCGCATACGCCTGTTCGGTCAGTATATGGCGGATAACTGTTTATGGCTGGTTTCTCTTCCTTTGCGCTTGTTGCAGTTTTCAGTAACTTCACAATCTCGATATGACCAATCTCTGCGGCACACATCAATACTGTCCAACCGTCTTTATCGATGGCGTTCACATCTGCGCCTTTTTCTATCAGGAGTTTCGCCACATCGGTATAACCGTTGAATGCTGCAGACATCAATGCCGTCCAGCCGTTTTTATTGGCAATATTCACATCTGCTCCTTTTTCTATCAGGAGTTTCGCCACTTCGGTATGACCAATACCTAAGGCCATCAACAATGCCGTCCAATTGTTTTTCCTTGTAGCGTTTACATCAGCGCCCTTTTCTATCAGGAGTTTTGCCACTTCGGTATGACCTTTTAATGATGCACACATCAATGCCGTCCAACCGTTTTTCCTTGTAGCGTTTACATCAGCGCCTTTTTCTATCAGGAGTTTCGCTACTTCGGTATGACCTTTACCAGACGCAGACATCAATGCCGTCACGCCGTTTTTCCTGGCAGCGTTTACATCCCCATTTTCCAGCAGTTCTTTTACCAACGCGACATTCCCATTCTTAGCCGCATCAATAAATTGTTCCGGCGACGCCTTTTTCTTCAAAAAATCAAAAATTCCCATTTCTTTTACTTTGTTTTATGCTTCGTTTCCGGAGCGGTTTCAATAATTTATTTTACTTTATTATGCCTTTTTTTCTACGCCCTGTTATCTTACTCCATTCTGTTTGTCAGCGAATTATATTCTAACAGTTTCCCACAAATGCCGCCTTACGCAGTGGCGCATAAAGCAGATATTCTCTGCAAAGATATAACATATAACAACACTTGTCAATTACCTAAATGGGTGATTTTTCATGATTCGCATAATCGAGTGCACAATTTCAGGCATATACGCCTTATTTCATGTATTGAATCTACATATTTACATAGAATTTTTTTTATATTTACAAAGAATTTTTTTTATTCAAAAAAAAAAATGATATCTTTGCAACTCGAGAATTAATAAACATCTATCAATACATTAAAAAAATACAATAATTATGAGTACTTCTGTTGAACCACGAGACAATTATCAAAAAAACGAAAAGCCATATCAGGCTGATGTTACAAACGCTTTCAATTCCCCAGTGAACGGTCCTTCTAACGGCGGGATGGTCAGACCAAAATCTTACCAGACGGAAGCTATTATTGTAACGCTTGTATCAATGCTTTGCTGCGGCAGTGTTATTTCATTAATAATTGGAATTATAGCCATTGTAAAAGCGAATAAGGTTGATTCCTATTTCTATGAAGGAAATATTCATGAAGCGATTCAAAACTCCGAATCGGCCAAGAAATTAACCATCTGGGCGGGTGTAATTGCCATTATATGGTTTATCCTTGGAATCGCTCTCTATTTTACTCTTATTGCTACTATAATAAGCACAACCGGAGGTTTGGAGCAATTTGGATTGTAAATGTTTTATTTTAATAAAAAAATTATCACTGGAATGTCAATAATCATCTTATCGGTTATTGGCATTCTTGTTTATGTGAATTTTAATCCAACCGAAAATCAACTGTTTCCCAAATGTCCCGTCTATGCATTAACAGGTTATCAATGTCCCGGTTGCGGTTTTCAACGGGCTTTACACAGCCTGTTCAATGGAGACATTATAGCGGCATTTCTATATAATCCCTTAATATTTATATTAATACCGTATATTCTGATTTTAATCTTTTTGGAATATATTGCAAATAAGCGCAATCCGGCAGTATTAAATTTCCGCCGGATATTCCTCGACAAATGGGTGATATTAGCGATTGCTATGCTGATAATCGTATTTACAATAGTAAGAAATCGATGAATAGCGACAAAATGTCAGACTGTGAAAGTTTGGCATTTTTTTTGTTTTTTGCATACCTGGAAAATTATTAAAAACAGTAAATATATGAGTACAAATCAAAAACAAGGTAACATTGGGGTAACAAGCGAAAATATATTCCCCATCATCAAAAAATTTCTATACAGCGATCACGACATCTTTCTGCGTGAGATTGTATCAAATGCAATAGATGCAACCCAGAAATTGAAAACTCTTGCTTCGGTAGGCGAATTTAAGGGTGAAACAGGCGATTTATCCGTCCGCATCCGTATTGACGGTAAAAAACTGATTGTTTCGGACAGCGGTGTCGGAATGACAGCCGATGAGATAGACAAATACATCAATCAGATTGCTTTTTCGGGAGCAGAGGAGTTCGTTAAAGAATATAAGAACGATGCCGCATCAATGATCGGGCATTTCGGACTTGGCTTCTATTCTTCGTTTATGGTTGCAAAAAGAGTCGAAATCATTACAAAATCATATAAAGACGCTGCCCCTGCAATGAAATGGAGTTGCGAAGGCACGCCGGAATACGAAATGACCGAAACAACAAAAGAGGGTAGGGGGACCGACATTGTTATCCATATTGACGATGAAAACAGGGAATTTCTTGAAAAAAGCAAAATCACGGAACTGCTCAATAAATATTGCCGATATTTGCCGTTTCCAATTGTTTTCGGAAAGAAACAAGAATGGAAGGATGGTAAATATGTTGATACGGAAGAAGATAATATCGTAAACCAAACCGTTCCAACATGGACTCGCAAACCGAGCGAACTGAAAGACGAAGATTATAAAGCGTTTTATCGCGAATTATATCCAATGTCGGAAGAGCCTCTTTTTTGGATTCATTTAAACGTGGATTATCCATTTAATCTGACCGGCATTTTGTATTTTCCGCGGATCAAAAGCAATATGGATATTCACAAAAATAAGATACAGTTATACAGTAATCAGGTATTTGTAACGGATTCGGTTGAAGGAATCGTGCCGGAATTTATGACGTTCCTGCATGGTGTGCTCGATTCGCCGGATATTCCGCTGAACGTTTCGCGTTCCTATTTGCAGAGCGATCAAAATGTCAAAAAAATATCGACGCACATTACGAAAAAAGTAGCCGACCGACTGGAAGAAATTTTTAAGAACGATCGCTTGCAATTTGAGAACAAATGGGATGACTTGAAGATCTTTATCGAGTACGGCATGTTGAGCGATGAAAAATTTTATGAACGTTCCGAAAAGTTCTCTCTTTTTAAGGATGTTGATAATAAGTATTTTACATTTGAAGAATATAAATCGCTGATTAAAGATAATCAAAAAGACAAAAACGGAACGCTGGTTTATCTGTATTCGACAAATCCGAACGCCCAATACAGTTATATTCAAGCGGGGAAAGATAAGGGATATAATGTCTTATTGCTTGATGGCCAGTTGGATATACCATTAATTGGCCACTTGGAACAAAAATTCGACAAGGCAACGTTTGTTCGTGTGGATAGCGACACGATCGGAAACCTGATTCGCAAAGACGAAGCAAAGGAGATTTCGCTGACCGAAGACCAAAGAAATGCTTTACAGGAAGTATTTAAAAGCAAGATTCCGGAGATAGAAAAGACTGATTTTATCGTAACATTTGAATCGTTGGGCAAAGAAGCTAATCCAGTGATGATTACGCAAAGCGAATATATGCGTCGCATGCGTGAAATGGCTGCTATTCAGCCGGGAATGTCGTTTTATGGTGAATTGCCGGAGAGTTACAGTCTTGTGCTGAATACCGAACATAAACTGGTTAAAAAAGTTCTTGCAGACGAAGAAAACGCTTGCAATGCCAAAATTAAGCCGATTCTTGACGAAATAAAAGGTTGGGAAGCGCGCCAGCGAGATTTGCGCGAAATACAAAACAAGAAAAAATCGGAAGAAATTACCCAATCGGAAAAGCAGGATTTGACCGATACGAACAGGAAACTCGACGAATTGCGCGAACAACGCAATAATGTTTATAAGGATTTTGCAAAAGATAATAATCTCGTAAGTCAGTTGATTGATTTAGCATTATTGAGTAATGGAATGTTGAAAGGCGAATCGCTGAGCAAGTTTGTAAAACGTAGTGCAGAAATGATTGGATGAGAATTCTGTATAATTGATATTATGTTAAATACAAAAGATGTCAAACCAAAATTTTAAAAATAACCCTGAAAGGTTTAAAAAACCTAACAGGGTTATCATAAATTACCGTCTTTTTCATCATTTATCTTTTTAGAAACTTATGGCTTGGGCACAATATACGGCTTTTCGAAATTGATATTGTTATCTGGCGTTACTTCCAGTTCCTCAAACAGTAACGCATCGGGAACTACAAAGCTGGAAAGCGTACCGTAATTATAGGTATGATAAAAATAATCATTATCGGAAGTTCCCAATATCCTTTTAAACGATTTTATATTTAAATCCGGAAATACAACACCTCGCACCAGTTCTTCACGTCCATCGGAAACATATATTCTGAAAACTTCAGAAGAATTGTTTGGTCTATAGCCGCGTACAATGTACGCATAATCAAAATCTTCTTCTTGGGCTGCGTCCAGTAATTTTTTCTTTAAATCGTTGTTGTTAAATGTATTATTCGACGTCAGGAGAATATTTCCTGCTGTTGTCATAGTTGAATGAGCATGAAAATTTAACCGTGTATGTCCGTTACTGTGTTGGATTTTTTTTGAAGGTATCCTTCCATTAAGCATGTTCCTCAATACTCCGTTCTCTACTAAGAATAATTCTTTTTCGGGAACAACTCCCTCTTCGTCTACTGGAATATAGCCTTCCAGTTTTTTTCCTTTATACGTTGGCGAACCGGATAAGGATTTGATAGATAAGCTCCTCGAAATTAATTTTTTATCTTTCATCATTTCCGTATTATTCCCTCCCTGACCGGTAACAGATTTTCGTTGAGCAATCAATGCTTTTTTTGAAAAAAAGTACTCCTCGAAAATTTCAACAATGGCCTGATTTTCAAATAATACAGGACCACTGTAAGCTTCTTTGACAAGCGGCGCTTTTCTTAGGGCAAGCAATCTGTTAATTGTTATTTCACATGTATCAATAAATTGTTGTAAAGTCGGCATATCTTTAAAATCCGAACGTTGAATATATAAATTGTGGTTCAAGTTTTGACCGTCTTCGGCACGGGTTCTCAAATTCAAGTGTACCATGTGATACGAATGAGGTACAGCCATTTGAGTGCCTTCCGTATTATAAGTGTATAACATCGCATTTCTGTTAAGAATATTTACCGAGGAGGAAATAATCTCAGGATACTTTTTTACAATTTCCGACGCTTTAACGGCATAATTACTCCAATATTTCTTATCCCGATTGGTTTGTAACGGTTCCAGAATCTTAATGACGGCTGGCGTTTGCTCCATATCAGGCAAATTGGCGTCTTCGTCATCAAATATTCGTTGTGCCATTGCTGCCTGTTTGGCTTCGTAACTTTCAGCCGACCGTTTATAAACCATATCCATACTCTCCCATATAGCAGTGGCAATTCCGTTGGCGTCATCTTCTTTGCTTATATCTTTGCCCATCGAAAACATATTGAAATTAGAATTGTTTCGTTGATAATCTCCTACCAGCAATTTGGGAATTCCCGCTCTGTAATTATTATCCCGTGCACGCGTCAGGGCGCCTAATGATGCGGAAACATCCATTACCTTTATATCCGCTATAAGGTAGCTGATATAAAACGGCGCTTTGAGTTTTTCCATTATTAAACCGTTTTTGTTTCTTTCTACTTCATTTTTCATAGCAGACAGAATCACATTTTCTTTGTTTTGGGCAAATGCTCCGGATATTATCATCAAACACAATAGTGTGATTGTCGGGAATTTTTGTGTTATCGGTCTAATGCCTGTTATTTTCATAATTATTTGTCTTAAAAAATTAATATCATTTATTTAACACACTGATTTTATGGCCGTTCAATGATTGGTGGCTGTGTCGAAGATTTGGCTTTTTTCTGTGTTTCTATCATTTTGATATAAAATGTCGGCGCTACGCAGGAAACCGGTATTGAACCGGATTCGGCGCCACAGTAACCGTTAAATGCACCGAAATCATCTCCACAAGCAACCATTTGCGAAAATATTGACAACGGCGTACCGACCAAATCAACGCCACGTACCAATTCATCAGGTTTTCCGTCGGTAAATATTCTATAAACAATCAAAGGCGTTACATTAAATGCATTGGGCATATAACGCCCTGTAGTGGTAAATCCGCCGTTTACCAAATCGAATATATATCCATACGACTTACCCTCTTTTTTCAACTGTTCAATCATCATTTCCCGCAACTCTTTTGAAGACTTTGGTTTATTGGATTCAACAATCATATTTGATTGACGTGTTACATTGTCTAATTGAATCACAGCGCGTCCGTGTCCGTTTGAATGAGAAAAACCTTCAATAGGTGTGCGACTCATCAGGAAAGTGCGGAGTATCCCGTTTTTCACGATTTCTACTCTTTGACCTCTGACGCCTTCATCATCAAACACATAACCTCCATTCAGCGGTATTCCTCTATACTTTTTAAGTTGTGAATCGAAAATAATGGATATATCTTCGGGAAGTACAAGTTCGCCGATTTTTTTCTTAAAAGTCTGGGCATCGGATTCTTTTTTCATGCGAGCGCCTTCTACACGATGCCCGAAAATTTCATGAAAAAATACGCCGGCTGCTTCAGACGTCATCAAGGCAGGACCGGTATAAGACTCGGCAACAGGAGCTTTGCGGAGTTCGGTAATCATGTTACTCAATGACTTCACATCCTTAAGTACTTGTTCGTCCGAAGGAAGGTCTTTCACGTCTTTGGCATAATAATTTTTATAAACAGGAAGTTCCATTCCATCTTCTGCAATGGAGAAAGCGTTGATTTGCATCCTGAAAGCATACGCATTTTCTGCTATGACAGCGCCTTCGCTATCTACAAAATATTTCCGGACCAATTCTACATTCAGACTTACACTAGCCCTGAATATTTCTTTGTTTTCGGAAAAAGCACTTCCGTATTTCTTCAATTTCTTTATCCATTCCGATTCGTTAAATTTCAGGTCTTTGAATTGTAAACGAGGTTCAATATACTGTTCGGGAATCTCGCGGGTAAAATCATCCGATTTGTCTTCTGAAGCGACCGTTGCCGCCACATTGGCTTTTACATTATTATAACGTTGTACGGCATTTTTATATATATTGTCCGTATTTTCCCACAGAACATTTTTTATTGCTTCAGGGTTATCTTCCAAAGACAAAAAATTTTGAGTATTGGAAAACATCATACCTCCTGTCGAATTACCTTTCAATTCACGGGTATTATCCATTTCATAACTGCCTACGCGTACATCCGTATTCAGAAGGCGGTAATGATTGGAATAGTTGCCGACAATATCTCCAAAAGATGTGCTAAGACTGTGTATCTGAATATCTTGCACACGATAACTCATGTAATATGCAGGCGACGCTTCCGATTTCAAAACCGCAAAATTTCTGGATAATTCATCTTTCAGAATATCAATCAGTTTATCCTGAGAAAATGATATTTGTACAACAAGCAAAAACAACAATAAAAAATTTTTTTTCATCATGATTATATTTTAAATAGTTGAATTACGGTAATTTTACGCTTTTAATAATTTCTTTTGCTTTCGAGATTTTGTCGCCGTTTTCGTTATAAATTCCAAGAATGTAATTTTTTTTCCAAATGCACGGTATATCGCCGTTGTATTTGTCTGTGATTGTCAGGAATCCTTCCTTGAAATCAAGCGACTGCCCGGTATAACCGAGATAGTTGTTCAGAATTTTCGCTGCATTTTCCGGACTTCCGGCATCAATCACAAACAATTGGTATGGAATATCCGTTTCATCAATGTATTTACAGACATATACGTTGTTCAGAAACTCGTGGCCAATAAAATTGGAAGTTATAAAAGTTTCCGTATTAGGCTTTTTACCTTCCTGCGGGAAATGGTCGAAGATTTTCGGAAGCCTTGCTTTAATTCCCGAATTTGCAGCCAACGCTTCGGCAATCCTTTTCATTGCCTCACCTGCTTCTTCGGAAGATTTATTGCTTCTTATCTTCACGTACAAAGGTCCGCAGAAAAAGAAAAAACTTTCATTACCGCCATGCGCTTCTCCACCTGTCGGATAGAATGTTAAATCGGGTGAACGTTCAGACGAATACATACCAAACGCATTTTCGGGCGTATCATGACGGTAAACCTGAATGGTGATATAGTCGTCTCCCTTATTGTAATCGGCAGTTGTCATTTCCTGAAAACCATTTTCAATAAACAAAGGCGCTGCTCCATTTATGCGGTCAAACAGATTGTCTGGATTGAAAACTTCCTTATCGACAGGTTTCTGCCAACCGTCCACATCAGGCAACCACGACATTATTTTGTCCGGCGTCTGGGCAAAAACAACAGCCGATAATAAAATTAAAGCCGTAATAATATATGTTTTCATACTTTCCTCCCGTCTTCACGAAAGTAATACATACGGAATATCCATTACAGGTTTCACTGCTGCAATCTTTTCGCCGACTTTAAATCCCGATACGCAATGTACTTTGCAACCGTTCGTGCAACTATTGCAAATATCTTTCGACAAATGCAATTCATTCAGCGTTTCTTTGGATAGTTGCGCATGTTTATAACCGTATGCATACATGTAAACTCTCATCAAATCAGGAATCGGCAAATGTTCGGGACATTGTTCCTCACACTTGTTGCATTGCTGACAATACATCATCTCCGTATTTTTCAGACTTGCAAGATAAGTATTTTCCGTTTCCGTCAATTCGGGTGATTTTGCTGCTGCAAGACAGTCGTCCAGCAAGTCATAATTCGTAAATCCCGGAATGGCTGTCGTAATATTACTATTTTTCCAAGCCCATTTCAGACATGCCTGGCCATTTACTTTCTTTTTACCGTCGGCTCCTTCTACTCCACCTGCCATCGTTTTCATGGCTATGAGACCGATTCCGGCTTTTACAGCACGATCCATAGCAACCTCCCATTGGTCAAGACGTCCCATTTTAAAGTTGTAGCTCATTAAAATAACGTCATAAGCGTTTGCTTCGATTGCCGCATCAAGTATTTCTGGTTTGCCCGCATGTGTCGAAAGACCTGTAAATTTTGCTTTTCCTTCTTTTTTGATTTTTTCGAGCCATTCGATTACCCTTTTTTCCGTCAGCGCTTCATTGTCTTTGACGGCATGAAGGTAGAATATATCTACGTAGTCCATTTGAAGGCGTTTAAGGCTTAACGCCAGGTTATCGTCCATTTCCTTTTCAAAATTGTCTTTCAGCGGATAGTTGAAATGTATTTTTGTTGAGATAATGAATGAATCGCGCGGTTTGTCTTTGAAGAAATTACCACACATTTCTTCATTTTTACCTTCCTGATAACCATGTGCCGTATCAAAATGTTTGATTCCGGAATTGTAAGCCGCTCTCAAGACACTCGGATTATCAGCACGCATTACGCCCATACTGAGAATCGGGATTTCTATACCTGTTTTGCCTAACGTGCGAACCGATATCTCTGTTTCTTTCTTTACATCGGACTTTACATCTACCGGCTGGATTGCTCCCGCCGATACGCTTTTCGGAAGAAAAGCTGCACCTGCTCCGGCTACTGCCGATATACGAAGAAAATTTCTGCGATTAATTGATTTATTCATATTAGTTGTTTTCCATAAGTTTTTCTATTTCGGAAAGTTTATCGCCCATATTAAGATTGTAATAGATACTTCGGAGAGCGACTTTTGTTTCCGAAATATCAGGACTTAATTCTAACGACTTTTCAAAATAAGGAAGCGCTTTTTTAAACAATTCGTTTGCTTTTGCTTTTTCTTCGTTATATTTTTTTGTATCTTGAATTGAATTGGCCACATCCAGCTGATTTACGCCCTGATTAAAGTATATACGTCCCAGATTTGACTGGGTTTCGGCATTTTCGCTGTCTCTTTCAATAGCTTTTATGAAATATTCTTCCGCTTTCTCCAGGTTTTTAAAACCGGATTCATAAATTCTTCCTGCTACATCATACAGATTTGCATTGGCTGGATCGTTGGTTATCGCTGTGTTTATGTAATCAATAGCTTTTTCATTGCGTCCTGTCTGAATGTAAATGTTAATCAGGTTAAAAAGAAAGTACGGATCTTTTGGGAAAAGAGCATGACCCTGGCCGAGTGTTGCTTCGAAATTCACCGTATCGGCAATATTCCTGTATTCTTCCGCAAGATATTGGAATACTTCGTACTGGTTGTATTCTTGCTTGGCTGCACGTTTCATCGCTGCTATGGCGATATTATGGTCGTTGAGCTGGCTCGATGCCAATGCCGCATAATAGTTTGCATAAATGTAGCTTGAATCTACTGGAACTTCGACACCTTCTTTTTCGCCTTCTTTCATCAGTTTACTGTCCGATATTTCAATATAATCGTCGAAGAAAGCGTATGCTTTCTTGAAATCCTGTTTTTCAAAAAAGTAGATTCCACCGTTAATATAATAAGGCAAGTCTGCCCTTAAAATGGCTTTCATATCCTTTGTATATTTAGGTTTCACCTTTCCTTTTTCGTTTGGAAGATTGTCCAGTTCGTATGCTTTTATAAAATACGGATAAAGATTTTCCAGCGCGGCATACATGGTTGCCTCGTCAGGTTGTTTCCCTAGCACTTGTTTTGTAATTTCTCCATCTATCACGATACTTTCAATTTGTCCTGCCGTATACCAGGTCTTCGGGTCATTTTTTGTTTCCTCATTTGCAAGCGCAGCTTTGATTTTTGTCCGTGCTTCACCAAAGTTAGGCTTAGCGTCCTTTGCTAACCTCAGCGCCTCTGCAACAGCTTTTTTCTGTCCGAAAGCAACAGAAACAGCTATACACAATCCTAATGTTAAAAATAATTTCTTCATGTTTTTAATAATTTTGAGTTAATAGTTTATTTTTCGTTTGTTATATTTTCGGGTATTTCTTCGACTTCCATTTCTTTTTTGTTGGCAATATATTCTTCTTCCGATTCGGAAATCACCTTGCAAACCGAAGCTATCTCGTCGTTTCGCTTGTCAAGATTTATTAACCTGACGCCTTGCGTTGCTCTGCCGATAATATTCAGATTTACGACGTTTATTCTGATTGTAATTCCAGATTTATTGATTATCATCAAATCGTTTTCATCTGTAACCGATTTTATATCAACCAGCTTTCCTGTTTTTTCGGTTACGTTCAAAGTTTTAACGCCCTTCCCTCCCCTATTGGTTATTCTATAGTCATCCAGTTTTGAGCGTTTTCCATATCCTTTTTTTGAAACGACAAGTACCGATTCCTTTTCGGGATTTTTAATGCAAATCATCCCTACAACACAATCGTCATTTTCGTCCAGTGTCATGCCTCTTACGCCCGTAGCCGTACGGCCCATATCGCGCACCTTGCTTTCATGGAATCGTATTGCCCGTCCGTTTTTGTTGGCTATAAGTACATGATTGTTGCCGTTTGTCATGCGCACCTGTATTAATCCGTCGTCATCCCGCAGATTAATGGCTATTACACCGTTTTGACGAGGGCGGGAATATGCTTCGAGAGAGGTTTTCTTTATTATCCCGTTCTTTGTGCAGAACAGTAAATAATGGGATTTAACAAATTCGATATCTCTTGTCAGATTTTTAACCCTGATAAATGTGTTCACCCTGTCATCCGGATCTATGTTAAGCAAGTTCTGAATAGCTCTTCCTTTTGATGTTCGCGAACCTTCGGGTATCTCAAACACACGTTTCCAGTAGCATTTGCCTTTTGCAGTAAAGAACAACAGCGTTGCGTGCATTGAGGCAGGATATATGTATTCTACAAAATCTTCGTCTCTCGATTCGGCGCCTTTCGACCCTACTCCTCCTCTTGCCTGCGCTCTAAATTCCGACAATGGCGTGCGTTTAATGTATCCCAGATGCGACAGTGTTATGATCATCTCATCATCAGCATAGAAATCCTCAGGATTCAATTCTTCTGAAGCGTATACAATATCTGTTTTACGCTCATCTCCATATTTATCGATGATCTCCTGCATTTCATCTTTGATCACGGAGAGCAAAATATTTTCGTCCGAAAGGATTTCCTTTAATTGTGAAATTAACTTTTGAACTTCTTCGTATTCGGCGCGAAGTTTATCCTGTTCCAGACCTGTCAATTGACGCAAGCGCATTTCAACAATTGCGCGAGACTGGATTTCCGTCAAGTTGAAACGTTCCGTCAACCGCGTAACTGCTTCCTGCGGACTGCTTGACGACTTGATGATTGCTATTACTTCATCAATGTTATCCGAAGCTGTTATCAATCCTTCAAGTATATGCGCTCTTTCTTCGGCCTTGCGCAATTCATACTGCGTTCGTCTGGTAACAACCTCTTTGCGGTGTTCTACGAAGTATTTTATCAGATCTTTTAGATTCAGCAGTTTGGGGCGACCGTTTACAAGCGCGATATTATTAACGCTGAACGATGATTGCAACGCTGTCAGTTTGTACAGTTTATTCAAAATAACATTGGCGTTTGCATCGCGTCTTACATCTATCACAATACGCATTCCGTTACGGTCAGATTCATCGTTTGCATTGGTTATTCCTTCTATACGCTTTTCGTTGGCAAGATCGGCTATGTATTGTATCAGTTCGGCTCTGTTCACCATATAAGGTATTTCCGAAATAACAATTTTATCTCCCGACGGCAAACTTTCGATTTCCGCTTTTCCACGTAAAACTATTCTGCCGCGACCTGTTTCAAAAGCTTCCTTTACTCCGGCATAACCATATATGGTTGCTCCCGTAGGAAAATCAGGAGCTTTTACATAGCGCATCAAGCCTTCCAGGTCTATTTCTCCACGTGTATCAATATAAGCCTGACAGGCCTCCAATACTTCCTTCATGTTATGGGGCGGCATATTTGTTGCCATTCCGACTGCTATTCCGGATGCTCCGTTTACAAGCAGGTTCGGAATACGTGTAGGCAATACGGTCGGTTCGCGTAACGTATCATCAAAATTATTTTGAAAATTAATCGTATCTTTATCTATGTCTCTCAACATTTCTTCCGCCAGCCGGCTCAGTCTCGATTCGGTATAACGCATGGCCGCCGGACTGTCGCCATCGACCGAGCCGAAGTTTCCCTGCCCGTCTACAAGCGTATATCGCATCGACCAGGACTGCGCCAAACGTACCATTGCCAGATATACGGACGAATCGCCGTGAGGGTGATACTTGCCCAGTACGTCTCCTACTATGCGAGCCGACTTTTTGTATGGTTTATCAGACATGTTGCCCAATTCATTCATTCCGTATAAAATACGCCTGTGAACCGGTTTGAATCCGTCTCTGACATCCGGAAGCGCGCGAGAAACAATTACGGACATTGAATAATCAATGTACGCTGACTTCATCTCATCATTAATATCAATCTTCAAAATTCTATCTTCTGCCATCATTTATTTTTATTAGTTTTTTATTATCTTTCAGACATTTAAATATGCCGTTCGACTATGAAAACGCCCTGAAAAGCGCACTAAGGTACTGCTTTTTTACTTACCGGCAAAAATAAAGAACAAAAAAATTAATATTTCAACAGATTTAAGATTTAAGATTTAAGATTTAAGATTTAACGGTTAGTGGTCAGTGACAAGCGCCACGTCACCCTGCGAGCCGCAAGGCGTAGCAATCCAGGAAAAGCGTATGGGGAGTGGATTGCTTCACTGCGTTCGCAACGACGTGCTACCTGTCACTGACCACTAACCACTAACCGTTAAATTTTAAATCTTAAATCTTAAATCTTAAATCTTAAATTATTATTCCTGGATTGCTTCACTGCGTTCGTAATGACGTGGTACTCGTGCGTTCGCAACGACGTGGCAGCAAAAAAATAAATAAATAAAATTTAATAATAAAAATTTTTTTATTCAAAAAAACAAACTATTTTTGCCCGCAAGAAACCGATTCCAAATGCGATCAATTGACTGTATACACAACACCTTACAAAGGAAGCCCGCCTCCGCTGCTTCAGCCCCCAAAATAATTTCAGGGAAGCCTGTAAACCAACCGCTTACAAGACCTGCAAACTGCAACCCTTCCTCCGCAAATCGCGCCATGCGATTTTCCTCCGCCGTCACGTTTGTGATGAAGTCCGTCACATACGTGATGAAGCCTGTCACACACGTGATGATGCCTGTCACACACGTAATGAAGTCTGTCACACACGTGAGGGAGTCTGTCACGTATGTGAGGGAGTCTGTCATGTATGTGATGAAGTCCGTCACGTGTGTGATGAAGTCCGTTACGTTTGTGATGCAGCCTGTCACGTTTGTGACGGACTTCATCACAAACGTGACGGCGAGCAACAATGAGACATGAAATTTATACACAATAATAATAATATATTAATAATCAAGACTATGACAATTTTAATTTTTATTCTGATTCAGTTGGCCGACGTCATTTCCGGCCATTTAAGCGGATTTTTCACCTCCGT
>JAITJX010000066.1 GCA_031278765.1 Tannerella sp.
TGATACATTTCATCTAAAAGGTCTTCATAAGTTATGCTTTTAGTTAAACCCTTCTTTTATCTTTTTTTGTCAATACACTCAAAAACTACTGAAGGACACTTATGGGAACTGGAAACTCAAAATTACCCCCATATTACCCCTATTTCATAGGCGCTTTAGCTATTGTTTCGTGTGTTTTTTATAGTTTCCAGAGGTTCCCTTATATAAAAGTGTTTATCGGCCCTGTTATCGACAGCACGTTAACCACTCTGAATATATTTAATCATACTGATATGCTAAATCTCGTGTAAAGAAAAAGCGGCTAAAGTGCCTGTAGTTTTTCACTTTAGCCGCTAAGACTTTTACCGTCTTTAAGGATACCGGTTAATCATTCTCCAAAATCAAACCTGTTCCTTCCCCTTTACTTGTTGTTTTTCGGGTTAAGATAACAACCCCCAAAAAAACCCTTCAAGCATCTTATTTTTTGGCTTTTTTGGCGGGTTCAGGGTATTAAAAATAATTTTCAGCTTATTGTACTGGATGCCAAAACGTGTCGTAAGTATTTCCGCAAGCATTGTTAGCCTGTCTTCCCGTGGTATTTCAATACCGATATTTTCGAACACTTTCTCAAGCAGTGAGAAAACGGCGGATAATGCCGCGCGGTTGATGTATTCGCTGTCCGTAAAGCTACCGTGAATATGCCGGTAGCATTTTTCACAAGCAGTGAGCATGAGGGTTATTCCGGTTATTACCTCATTATCAATCCCTTTTTCCGTTATGTCAGGTTCATCAAACCGGTACCCCTTATAGAGAATCAAATTAATCAAAGCATCCCGCATCTTTTCGCTTTTATGGGCAAAAAAATAATACTGGTCTGCTTTTTCAGTTTTCCGTTCCGGAACCAACTGTGCTACCGAGGCTAAAGCCTCCTCAAGAAATATTGCGTCAAAGAGGATATACACATAAAGGAACATTAAGATTACTTGCTGCGTGTTGTAGTCACCGGATGCATTAATTATTTTTGAATATAATCTATCGGCGACTGTGTCTAGAATACCTATTAACTCCATATTGTTTATACATTTATCGGTGACAAAATCTCTTCCTATGATGTTAAACGCTTTAACAAAGGGGGTTTTATCAAAGATATAGTCCTCTGAGGAAAGAGTAACAAATAGACGGTGTGCCTGGTCCAGCATCGTTTTCAAATCAGCCGTATCCCGAAAGTCCTTTATTTTCTCAGCGTAATAAATATTGATGTCTTCACGGTTTTTGAGGTATAGATTTCCGACTATATTGTTGATTTCAAACGGCAGATTCATTGAGAGCAGATAGTCTTTGTCCAGCAGCTTGTTTTTTGGACACCCAAGCAGACTGGCAAGGATGTCAAGGGTAGCCTCGTCAACCCAGCCGCCTTTGTTGAGAAAATGCTTGAGTTGTATTTCCGTTATTTTACCTTCGCTTTCTTCTTCAATTTTTTTATAAGAATATTCTCGTTCTTTCATCAACGCCTTTATCATAGCCGAATCAACGGGGAACTTCCCTAGCATACTTCCTTTTACCATTTTGATAATTCCTCCATAGAAAAGTTGACGAAAAACAGATTAGCCATGTTATTTCGATTTTTGTCAACTTTTTACGGCTATCCCTTACAGGGACAGCATCTTCCTGACATCATCCAGGGTTTCGTATTCTTCCCACATTACAATCTGGGAACCAATTGCCTTGGGCCCGATAATCTTCTTGTAACCAAGGGCTTTAGCCCGCTTTACCCGCTGTTCCATTCCATAGGATGGAAGTAGACAGCCGAGATTGTCTACACCACCCACAAAGACGGTTTCAATGGGCAAAGGCTTTTCCAGCAACAAGGACAAGGCTGCGACCATACATGCCAACTCTGCGTCGGAAGTCAACTTTTCCGTGCGATTAGCGCGAAGCGTAATCCCGGCGTTTATAGATGCAAATGAGTCTTGAAGGACGGCCAGAAGGTTTTTTGCCCTAGCCTGACCTATCCCGGCTATTGTAAGCGAAGTTTTTTTGGTATTCCTGTCTATCGCCGCTGTAATCTCATCTACAAAAAAAACAGTATTTTCCTGTGTAACGAAGGCGGCAAGTCCAATTATTGCTTTTTCACGGTGTCTGGGCAAATAGCCGGTTTCGGATTCCTGGATTTCAATTAACCCTGACGGAGTTCTCCTGAAAAAACAACGGCTCGTTCTGTCGTCTGTATCCCGGTTTTTTTGCGGCGTACTGATGATTACCTCATCGTCCGGCCCCTTTTTCATTTCCACCAGCACATCCACAATATGGCCAATATTCGTTGAACCCAGGTAACCTTTTCGATCCTTTCGTTCTTCACCGATAACAACCAGGGCATACTTTTGCGTTTGAGCTTCCTTTTTGAGATGGGACAACACCTTAGCAATTTCACCAGCCTCATATTGCACAAAACTTTGCAGTGAATCGACCACCACAAAATCGGGCTTGTACTTTCCTATTGTATGCTCGACTACACTAGGCCTGTTTTCAAAAATGAAAACAGGCTGTTTGGTTGTTAGCCCATACTGCAAACACTTCTTCTTCGTACCTTCAACATCTTCATCGAAAGAGAAAAAAACCACGGATTTGCCAATTGAGACAAGAAATGCGCCTACCTGAAGCAAAAATGTGGTTTTCCCCGCCCCTTTCTCCGCATGGATAAAGTACACAAATGATTGGAGAAAACCGCCAAAAAAAATCAGGTCAAAGAATGGAAACCCTGACGGCAGATGAATCAATTCAGGGGAAACTAGTTCCCCGGTTTTGATTTTGTCAATCGCCAAATACTTTTTTTCAAGCGTTTTTTCCGCTGAACAAACAGGACAAAACCTGCTCCAAATCGGGAATTGTTCCCCACACTTTTTACAACAAAACATTTTTTACTCCTTCTGAATAGTCGAAATCCGTTTTTTGACGGGTGTTTGATGTCTTGGCTTTAATATCTTTCAGTTTTTTTGAGCCGTTATTTTTGATATTGTTCGTAAAACTTCTCTCAATACTAACGATACGACTCTCATGGACTGTGAACGAGATACTAATCTTACCGAACTCGATGTTTTGTATTCCGTAATTCAGAGTCTCGGCGATTTCAGGCAAAAGATCCACCGCAGTCATTTAACAACCACCTTCGCGGCCTCTTGTGCCAACCATGAATCAATATCGACTCTGCGAAAACGTACACTTTTGCCAATTCGTATTTTTGGAATTGGCAGCGAATCGACTTTATTCTGGCACAGCCGCAAATACGCCGCCGCCTGTTTTCGTGTTAGGACAGTACCAATGTCGTCGATCTCGTAATAGTCTGCTCTCCGTTTTATAGCTGTTTCCACAACAACCTCCATACCTTGTTCGTAAAAATCGGCAAGTCTCTTCGCCGTCATTGTGAATATATAATAATTTTCGGGAAAAACAATTGTGTGTTAGAAACTGTCAGTATGTTTTTGAATCTGTCAGGGTTTGTTAGAGTTTGCTTGTCTTTTTTTATTTCTGCTTTTTAAAGTGTTTGCTGCGTCATTTGTTGAATGTCCGTTTTTATCTTTAAGTGTCTTTAAAAATTTGTAAATATCTTGCTCAGTCATACTTAGTGAACCATTTTTTACTTTTTCCATCATCCACTTGTAAATATCAGGAATAGATGTGGAAGCTGTTAATCTATATTCTGACTTTCCTTTGATTTCTTTTCTATCTATTAGTTGCTTTTTTATCAACAAAGTAAAAATCCTCTCTTTCTCCTGTTGAGCTTCTTCCGGCGTTTGAACTGTTTCGTCTGTATATTGCTGTTTATTTTGCAATGAAGATGTATTGGTGTAAGAGCGAATCAGATCGGGAATTGTATAATTTTTATCCGAATCCAAGTAAAGCAATTTCCATACGCTTATCATTTCTTCTGATATTTCTTTACGCAGAATTTCCTCAATCTTTGTACTATTTGTATGATCTGTTTTACTTTTGAGATAATGGCGGCAAAAATTATCCTTCCATTGGTCCCAATTAATTTTAAATGTTACAACATCTGAAGTTTCTCCAAAATAATATATTTTTAAAAAATCAACAAACCCGTCAAACTTGTATTCCAAATGTCGTTTATCAGGGTACATTTCCTGATAGCTATCTTTTACCTTTCCTTGTTCAAAAGCATATTCAGTTTTAAGAAGTTCAATCGCCTTCTCTTTTGTTAAAATTTCTTTGCTGTACATATCAAATATTGTTTGAAAATAATCCTTGAAATTATCACAATCCTCTAAAAACATTTCTACGCCTCCTCTCTCCACGCGAGCATCCGGCCATGGGTGTCCCGCCCTTGTTTTTGTTTGCCTATATCTATGGTATTCGGTATAAGTACACCGAATGTTGTCCACTGCGCCTCTTGTATCTTTTCAGCATCGCCCACCGTTTCGTGATTGGCGTAATGATCAAGCATTGCCAGTGTTTTATGCCCGGTTTGCGATTGTAACAGTTTTGCGGTTACTTGATCGCGCATATAGGCGGTAAAAAAATGCCGCCAGCCGTGAAAAGTATACTGCTTCGCACTTTCCTTGCTAAAACCGATTTCTTGCAATGCTACCCGAAACCGCCTGACAAGGACCTTTTCATCAATTGGCTGGTCCGGCAACGTAGAATAGAAAACAAAACCTTCGGTGCCTTTCTTGTGCGGATTGCTATGCGCCAGCCGGACGAGCGCGTCCATAATTGTGGGAAACGGGACTTGTACTGTCCGACTTTCGTTGTTTTTTGGGGGTTTCAAGCCGTCGTAGGGATTGTAAGAATGGCGCACGTACAGGCAATTTTTGCCTAAATCTATACCCCGTAATGCCAAAATTTCCCCCGCCCTCATTCCGGTACAACAGGCCACCATATTGGCGAGCTTTGCCTTGCCGTCATGCCATTGGTGGGCAAATAGCGTTTGTACAGCTTCTGGAGTCAATATACACCGTTCCGGCGTCTTGGCGGAAAAAAGCACTATCCCGGCTGTAACGTCGGTATCTATCATTCCTTTGCCGAACGCCCAAAACAGCGCCTGTTTCCCGGCTTTGATTATCTGGTTTTTATGCGTCGCTGAAAACTTGGATTCACCGATGGCATCCACAAAACTTTCGATGTCCTGGTGGGTTATGCTTCCGAGCAAACGCTCTTGAAAAGCCGGAACCCAGTATTTCCTTATCACGCCGAGGGCATTCAGGCAATGCGCCCGGTGGATTCCGTGGTTTTTACGTAACTTCTCTTTAACATAAGGCGACCGGTCAAAATCCCAAAATTCAAGCAGGAAACCGCAAAAGTCTCTGCCGGCTCTGCTCCCAGCCGGAATGGCCCCTTTTATGAAACCGCGCCTCTGAAATTCGGTTATGATTTTTTCGACATCACTTTGCGTTATGTCGGCTTTGTGGGCGGTATCTACCAAGGAGCGTTCCGCTATCGTCTGCCTGTTTGTCTTTCCCGGGATACCGTTAGAGTGCCATATCCACGCCGTTTTCATGGCGGCGGCTTTCGTTTTCTACCGCGTACTCATCGCCGGCATATAACCGCCCGTCATCTCATTTTTGAACCGAACATAGTAATTTGGACTTCCTTTCCTCAAAAACACCGTAAACGGAACCGTAACCATAGCGTCACCTCATTGCCGTTACACCGGAAATTGATTGACAGACGGCTTCAAAGCCGTCTATCTGTAATTTCATCTGTAACTTGTACTGTAAACAATGATATTGGACGCCTTTTGTAAAGGTAGTCCAGCCCTAATTCCTTAGTCGGGCAACCCGGATTTGGCTTCCAGTCGCAAACATCCTGTTTGCTCCTTCCAGCCCGCCTCCGTACCTTTCGGCGCGTCCTGCGCCTCAACCCCTGCAAGGCTGCCGCCTTTCCGGGGCACGGTACTGCGGTTCAAATCCGCGGTAT
>JAITJX010000073.1 GCA_031278765.1 Tannerella sp.
ATTTATCTTTTCTTTTAACAAATATGCAAAATTTTATATTATTATTAATTTATACCCCCCCCCCCCCCCCCCCCCTCACACACACACACACGAAGAGAAATCTGTTAATTTACAGTTCATTCACATCATATATATTTTATAACAGAAACAGAAGAGTGGATTATAACAGGGAAGCAGACGGCATATCTGTTCGGTTTGTACCACATTACATTTATGGCAGAGAAACGTTTGCGCTACAATCGGAGACAGACTACAAATCATAAAATACACATAGTCATAAATACAAATTAAAAAAACAGAAGTTGAATAAAAACCTTTAACCAAATGGAAAGAATCAAAATTTACTTACTTTTATTATTATTGTGCGGAGTCATCCCGCACATTCGCGCATTGGAGCTGCAACAGCCCATTACCGTATCGGGAGTAATTGTAGATGCTTCGGGCGTTCCCGTTCCCGGAGCAAGCATCTCGATTACTGGTACCACACGGGGAGTTCTGTCGGACGCTAACGGACGGTTTTCTCTTTCGCTTCCCGATGAAAAGGCAACGCTTCGGATATCATCCGTAGGTTATCAGATACAAATCGTTACAGCAGGCAATCGCAGGGAACTGCGCATCGTGCTGGAAGAAGTGGTTACCGACCTTGAAGAAGTTGTCGTCGTGGCTTACGGGACGCAGAAGAAAGTGTCGGTCACAGGTGCCATCTCTACGGTGCATACCAAAGAACTGCGGCAAAGTTCGGCGGCCAACCTGTCGAACTCACTGGCGGGAAGATTGCCCGGACTTACGGCGTTACAGACTTCGGGGCAGCCTGGAAACGACGCAGTAAACCTGTACCTGCGCGGAATCGGTACGATCAACAACGCTTCGCCGCTCATATTGATTGACGGCGTACCG
This sequence comes from Tannerella sp., assembly GCA_031278765.1. Lineage (GTDB taxonomy): Bacteria > Bacteroidota > Bacteroidia > Bacteroidales > Tannerellaceae > Tannerella. The sequence continues at coordinate 898 of JAITJX010000073.1, forward strand.
CGCGACAACATCAGCGTGCTTGACCCCAACGAAGTGGCTTCCGTTTCCATCTTGAAGGACGCCTCGGCGACGGCTGTATTCGGCGTGCGGGGCGCAAACGGCGTCATCATGATCACCACGCGACGGGGAACGGCCGGCAAGACGGAATTGAGCGTCTCTATCGACCAGAGCTACCAGCAGTTCACCACCCACGCCACCCGCCTCCATTCGTGGGAATTTGCCGAACTGCGCAATCAGGCTTACCTTAACGACAATCCGAATGCCGCAGAGGCCGATTTTCCTTATACATCCTACATGATTGATATGTATAAAAGCGGCGCCAACCCTGATTTCTATCCTGACAGAGACGTGTTTCACGATTATTTCCGCGACTGGGCGCCACAGACGCGCGTAAACGTCAACCTGAACGGCGGCTCCGACAGAGTGACTTATTTTCTCAATGCAGGCTACGTGGGACAGGGCGGACAATTCAAAACAGAACCCAAAAGCCTACTCGGATATGATCCCAGCTACAGTATGGATCGTTACACTTTTCGCGGTAATGTGGATTATAACATAGCAAACAACCTGAAACTCTCGCTCGACATCAGCTCCTATCTCGAAAAAATGAACTCGCCCCAAACGCTGGAATTATTCCAGAATTCCATGGCCGTAATGATAGAGAATATGGTTGCATACACGTGGGCGACGCCGCCTACCGATCCGGGACCGCTAACTATCGATGGCTACGGCGTACCCGTGGGCGAAGTACTCAACCAGTCGGGACAAGACCGTAATACTTACGGCGAAATCAACCGGCGAGGCTACCGGCAGGAAACTTCAACGACGCTCAACTCCTCGCTGTCGCTCAACTGGGGACTTGATTTCATCACCAGCGGACTAAGCGCCAAAGCCATGATTGCATTCGATAGCAGGGCAAATACCGTACTGCAAGGCAATAGAGCGTATGATACTTATTCGTGGTACGTGGCGCGTTCCGCCAGCGAGGAATCTTACTACGGTTTAATTCGCGGCAACCAGGACCTCTCCGTACACCTGAGCAAGTCGATGGCTACCCGTTATTACTTGAACTTCCAGGGGTCGCTTAACTACAACCGTTCTTTCGACGACGTACACGATGTCGGCGCAATGGCGTTGTTCCAGCGCGATAACAACGATAGTTATGGCGCCGCTTTGCCATACAATGTAATAGGATTCGTAGGACGCGCTACTTATGGTTACGACAATCGCTATCTTGCCGAATTTAACATCGGATACAACGGTACCGAGCAGTTCGCGCCAGCCAACCGTTTCGGCCTTTTCCCTGCAGTGTCTGCCGGATGGGTCATCAGCAACGAAGCATTTCTCAAAGACCATCCCATACTGACCAACCTGAAACTGAGAACTTCTTACGGAAAGGTGGGCAACGACAAACTGGGCGGCTACCGCTTCCTTTACCAGAGCGATATATCGCGTGTCGGTGGGACGATTTCTTCGCTGGGACGGGGTTCCAGTATCAACCAGGGACTGATGGCCAACGAGCATATACAGTGGGAAGAAGCGCTTAAACAAAACTATGCCCTGGAAGCGCAGGTGTTCGGAAGCCTTTCCCTTACGATGGACATGTTTTGGGAAAAACGGGACAAGATCCTCATTACACGCAGTACAGTCCCCATTTTGCAGGGCGTACCGCTGGGCAACATCCCCAAAGTAAACATGGGAAGGGTGGACAACAAAGGGTACGAAATCGAACTTGTCTGGCAAAAAATTCTCAATCCCGACTTCTCATTTACCGTAAAAGGCAATTATGCCTATAACGAAAACAAACGAATCATGGTTGACGAACCCATCATGAGCGAAGAATATGCCTATCGCTACCGCAGTACAGGCTACAGCATAGGTCAGCCGTTCGGTTATCTGGTGGACATGAGCAACGGCAACGGGTTCATCAACACGCAGGAAGAACTGGACGAAGCAAGAGCGACATACAAGGTCGGCGGCGTACCGCGACTTGGCGACCTGAAATATGTAGACGTCAACGAAGACGGCACGATCGACAGCAAAGATTATGCGCCCATAGGCTACGGCACAGTGCCGCGAGTCTCCTATGGTCTCTCCGGAATGCTGAACTACAAAAACCTGGACTTTTCATTCCTCTTCTCCGGAGTAGCAAAAAAAAGCCACATGTACAATGGATTCGGCGCAACGGAATTTGCACTGGCCGGCTTTTATACCGACTGGCATCTCCATGCATGGACGAAAGAACGATATGAAAACGGAGAAGAAATATTGTATCCCGCCTTGGGAATAGGTGCAGGAAGCAGCCAGCAAAGCAATACGTTTTATCTCTTCGACGGCTCGTTTCTCCGCCTCAAAAACATGGAACTGGGCTATAACCTGCCCAAAAAATGGCTTGCGCCGCTTAACATAAGCCGTGTACGTATCTATGTGAATGGAAATAACCTGTGGACATGGAAAAAATATCCGTTCAATACCATTGACCCGGAAACCTCTACCGCATTGACTTATTCAATCACCAGAATGGTCAATGCAGGCTTTAACGTTGTCTTTTAAATCATCAAAACGATATTGAATATGAAAAAAATATTAATAAATGCGACAGTCGCAATATTATATTGCATAATAATCACAATCATGCCAACGTCCTGTCTCGACGCGCTCGACCAGGCCCCCGACGGCAAACTGAACATGGACGAAGTATGGGCAGACCCCGTAATGACGGAACAAATGCTGAACACCTGCTACAACAATATCCCGCAAAAAGGCTATTTTTATCACTGGTTCGATCCGCTAGTGGTGGCCTGCTCCGACGATGGATGGACGTCCGAAGACGGACAGGGACAGGCGGTAGACCACATATATCGCAATAACAATTCGGCGCAAACCCACTACCTGAGGGACAGCCCTCATGCGGCAGGCGGCGAAGGCCTGAATAACGCCTTCTGGGACCGCTACTGGCTACAAATCCGTCTATGCTCGCAATTCATCGAAAACATAGACAACGCAGCAGTGAGCAGCGAAGAAAACCGCACCCGCCTCAAAGCGGAAGCGCATCTGCTCAGAGCATTCTTCTACATGGAACTGGTCAAATGGTTCGGTAAACTGCCCGTGCTCGACAATACCATGGCTTTCGACGCCGATTATTCAACCTTATACAGACAACCCGTATATGAAGTGGCGCAATTGATTGCCTCCGACTGCGACGTGGCTATCCAAACGCCCGAATTGCCGTGGCGTATAACGGTAGGGAGCGACATGCTGCGAGTGAACAAGGCGCTGGCACATGCCCTCAAAGCAAAAGCATTCCTCTTTGCCGCCAGTCCGCTCCACAACGAAGGACATTCCGAATACTGGGAAGAAGCGTATCAGGTAGCAAAAACCGCCGTTCAGGAACTCAAAGCCAACGGGTACGAACTCTTCGCCACGTGCACCAACTCTTCGGTCTTCGGCACAGGCAAAGCCGCAGCGCTGCACCAGCTGGTCTGCCAGGGCGCCGACATTTCGGCTTCTCCCCGCGACAAGGAAACAATATATCAACACAGGCAAGGCACCGTTTTTGTATGGCACATCGGCTATATAGGCAGCGGCGAAGATGGCACTTACAAATGTGGCACCTGTCCTACGCAGGAACTCATCGACGCTTTTGAAACGGCAGACGGCGTCCCCGTGCTTGACCTGGCGAAGCCGTATAATGACGAGAAACATTTACAGCCAAATTACAATCCGGTCAATACCGTGTACAAACAAAACGCTCCATACGAGAACCGCGACCCGCGAATGTACATCACTGCGCTCCATCACGGCGCCGAATTTATATGGAACAACGGCGAGAAAAAGACGGTGAATACTGCTGTCGGAGGACAACATGCACCCAGTTGGTCGTTGAGTGACCGCGTTCACTCCCGTACCGGTTATTATCACAAAAAAATGGTAACGCCCGGCGCCAGCCTCACGAATCAGATCGACAATTCCCCATGGAAATACTATCGTTTGGGCGAGTTGTTGCTCGATTATGCGGAAGCGGCAGCCGAATCCGGTCATTCGGCAGATGCACGTGCGGCGGTCAATGAAGTAAGAGCGCGTTCGGGTATGCCTGCCTTACCCGATAATTTGTCGCAGGCCGACCTCGTTTTGCGCATTCACAACGAACGCAGGGTTGAACTTGCATGGGAAGAACAGCGCTATTTCGATCTGCGTCGCTGGCAAAAACCGGACGGAGACCTAAGTGCTACCTGCAAATATTTCACCGCTATGGTGGTTACGGCCGCCGGCGACGGGACATTCAATTACACGCGTCGCAATATTTCCGAAAATCCTCGTGGAGGATGGTCTAACAGAGATTTGCTGTTGCCTATTCCATTGGCTGAAGCCTCGCGTCTGGAACCTCTCACAGGACTAAAATGGCAGAATCCGGGATGGTGACAAAAAATTGTTTAGAGTTAAAAATTCAGAGTTAAAAATTGACATATATATAATGTAATGAGTACAGGAAAATTTTTAAATACGATATGTATCGTTGCCGTATGGCTGTGCAATGTATTGGGCATTGGCGTTTCTGCGCAGGAGAAGGGTGCATTTAAACTTCAGGGTACGGTAATCAATGATTACGGCAAGCCTGTTGAAGGAGCGTTACTCTCGACCGAAAACGGCAATACTTATGTAACTGCCCGCGACGGCGCATATACGCTGACTGCCGACGGCAGCGACATCGTGGTATCCGCTAAAGGATACCGCAACAAAAGGATTGCAACAGCCGATATTGCTGAAAGCAACAATATAAAACTTGAGTTTGACCCGCATCATACAGGCGGCTTCGTGGATATAGGATATTTTTCCCTGCCTAAGGAATCTTTCCCCGGAAGCGCAGTATCGGTAACGGGAGAAGAGCTGGACAAAATGCCGACAAATGTATTTTCCGAAACGTTTGCCGGCCGCCTGCTCGGGCTGCACACGAAACAGGATATAACAGAATTGACCTTTTTTGGTTACTCTAATGTCTCCAAAATGATTCGCGGAAGAAATTCGTACAACGGTTCATCGCCGATCATTATCATCGATGGCATTATATGCCCGAATCAGTATTGGGAATTTCTTTCTCCCAAAGAAGTGGAAAGCGTAACCGTATTGAAAGACGGCGCAACCAATGCTATTTACGGCATTCAAGGAGCGAGCGGCGCCATTGTGATAACCACCAAACGCGGCTATACGGGCAAAAAGAAAGTGGAGGCTTACTCCGATTTTTCGTTTCAGGAGATGACCAAACGTCCGACGTTTGTCAATTCCCTTCAATACGTAGAACTGCGCAACCAGGCAGGCCTCAATGACGGCCTGGGCGCCTTCTCGCAATTCAGCGAATCCGAAGTGGAAGGCTTCCGTACGGGAGACGCCATGTATTACCCCAATAACAACTGGTACGACATGTTTGTCAAAAAAATGGTAGCGCGGCAGCGGGCAGGCGTCAATGTGTCCGGCGGAAATGAAAAACTCCGCTATTTCTCGAACATCAGCTACCTCCATCAGGAAGAACCCATCAAGATAGCCAGTGAACCCGACCGAAAATACGATCCCAATCCCGATGTAAATGTGGTCAATTTCAGATCGAACTTTGATGTGAAACTGAACAATTACCTGGAGGGTTTTATGCGGCTCACCGGCAATGTGAAACGGGAAATGTTCGCCGGCACATCCGAAAATCGAACCCATTATTCGAGGATTCTCAACCTGCCACCCACCATGTATGGCCCTCTGACCCCTGTTTTCGAAGATTATTCCGAAGCAAGCGAACAAGTAGTGACCACCGACGCAACGAATGATCCGGCGTATGGTTCCATCAACCGTTCGGGATTTTCGCAGGTGATTGAAACCAATGTCATTGCACAGGCAGGATTGAATTTTGACATGAGTTTTCTTGTCAAAGGTCTGTCGGCAAACGGCTCAATGGCTTACCAGACTTACATAAGGAATACGACCTCCGCATCGCAAAGTTACGAACGCTGGATACGCTCCAACGACTTTGGCTACCTGGAATTTTCCAAAAAGGGAAGCGCCGAAAACACTCCGTTATCGCAAGGCAAAGGATCGGTCTTCTTTTATCACCTTAATTTGCTGGGGCAACTGAATTACAACCGTCGTTTCGACCAGCACAGCATCAATGCGATGGCTTATATCTTCTACCAGCAGCAGGAAAAAGAAGTTACTTCAGGGTCGGGAATATTGCCATACAAAAGACAAAGCACGGGCATTTCCGCTACTTACGGCTATCTCGACAAATATTTCCTGAAAGGCGACTTGGGTTATTCGGGTTCGGAACAGTTTTCGCCAGAACACCGTTATATCGCTACGCCAGCGGTGTCAGCTTCATGGATTGTTTCAAAAGAAGATTTCCTCGCCGGAGCGGCGGATGCTTTGAGTCTGCTCAAATTGCGCGTTTCGTATGCGGCAGGCGCTAACGACCAGCTGGGCGGCAACCGTTTCCTCTACCTGGATTATATTGATTCCGGCGGTAACGAAGGACTGAAGGGCAATCCGGATTTGTCGGCCGAAAAAATCAAAATGCAAAATTATGGTATCGAGCTGGGATTGTTTCATTCCGTTTCCTTATCGTTCGATTATTTCCACCACCGCACCGATAACATGTTGATAGGTATTGGTTCGACCGTGCCGGTTTATCAGGGAATACCGCTGGGCTACTATCCGAAACTGAACAACGGCAAAATGGAAAACAAAGGCTTTGAGATAGAATTTAACTACGACAAACAACTCACGCAAGATTTGTCGGTATTTGCAACCGCAGGATTCAGTCAAGCCGTCAATAAGGTTATCAAAATCAACGAATCCCCTTATGCTGAAGATTATCCTTATCGTTACCATACCGAAGGCTACTCTGTCGGACAACCCTGGGGGCTGCTGATAAACCGAAACAACGGCAACGGGATATTTAATTCGGCGGAAGAGCTGGCAGGATATGATTTGACTTATTCGCACGGGACGCCTCGTGTAGGAGATTTTATCTATAGCGACCTGAACAACGACGGAATGATCGACGAGAAAGATTACGCTCCGCTGGGATACCCCAGTTTCCCGCAACAGTATTTTAATTTTTCGGGAGGTTTTAACTATAAAAACTTTGAGGTAAATGTCCTGTTTCAGGGCGTAAACCAGACGTCGTTCTTCCTCAGCGGTATCGGCGCTTATGAATATCAGTCGCAAGGCATTTTCAATGATATTCATTTGCAGGCATGGACGCCGGAACGTTATGCTGCAGGCGAAGAAATCACATTCCCCGCCTTGTCGCTCAGTCAATCTACCAACCATATATCCAACAGCTATTTCCTGCAAAACGGCGCTTACCTGCGCCTGAAAAATGCGGAAATAGCCTATACGCTTCCCGAAAGTATCGCGAGGAAAATTGCCGCCGAAAAAATCAGAATAATGCTGACGGGATTGAACTTGCTTACTTTCGATAAATTGCGCACCAAACATGTTGATCCAGAAATCAGGAACATGAACGCTTTTCAACCTTACCGCGTATATAACATAGGCATAAGTCTTACTTTTTAATTGATTCACGACATGAAAAAAACATTTTTTATTATTATCACAATGCTATTGTCCTTCTCTTGTGCAGATTTGGACTTGCCTTCTGACGGACGTCTCACCTTTAAGGATATTTTTGCGAATTATAGCATGACCAGAAATTTCTACGGGACATGTCGCGCTTACATTCCGCAGATAGGACTGACATATAGCGACAATACCCCGCTGGCTTCCTATAGCGACGAAGCGCACGACGCCGGCGACAATAAAAGCGGTACCGGCGTGTACGCATGGTACAACAACCGTACTTCGCCGTTCTCCAACCCTTTGACGTATAATACCGACTGGTGGGCGCATTATTTCCAGGCCATCAGGAAATGTAATACTTTTCTGGCATCCATCAATGACCCCTCGCTGGCAACGGCCATTATCAACGAAGAAGAAAAGAACGGCTGGATAGCCGAAATACGTGTTGCCAGGGCATTTTATTACCTGCAATTAATCAAACGCTACGGCGGAGTGCCGCTCATTGAAACACCTTACGAGGTAACGCACGACTTCTCAGGAGACAAACGCGCCTCTTTCGAGGAATGTGCTGATTTTATCATCGCCGAATGCGACGCTGCCCTGGCTACTCCCCAAGCGGCAAGTCCGACCATCGGCTTCCGCTGGTCAATTTCCGATAACGAAAGAGGAGTGCTGACAAGAGGATTTGCATGGGCGGTAAAATCGCAGACAGCCCTTTACGCTGCCAGTCCGCTGTGGTATCAAGCCGGCGGAAAATATACCTGGGAATACGCGGCAACCATCACCAAGGAAGCATTAGACCAATGCCTTGCCAATGGCTACGAACTGTACAACGTTCCTGTGGCCGAAGACGTAGCGCAGAACCCTTATGCCTACTATTTCATTCAGCGCTCGGACCCAAGCCGGTCGGTAGATAAGGAGACGATTTTTGAAACGACTTCAAGCAGAACAAACGTATGGCGTTATGCAGGCACTCCGATTACCGAAGGTATGTCGAAAGCAGGCGCAGGACCTTCGCAGGAATTGGTAGACAGTTACGAAATGGAGGCAACCGGCGAAATGCCCATACTCGGCTATTCCGACCCCGACCACCTGCAACCCATCATTAATTCCCTTTCGGGCTACAATTCGGCAAACCCCTATGAAGGACGCGATCCTCGCTTCTATGCCTCGATTTATTACAATGGCGCTCCGCGTTCGCTGGCAGGTTCGGGAACTGTTCCGAAAGATATCTTCCCTCTGACGTTCAATTTTACAACTCAGCCTTATCACGATAATATGAACATGATGAATGTGACGCAGGAATACGATTATGTGAAAATCGTTACAACGGGCGGCGACCCCTATATCTATACCAACAACCTGGGAACAATCCTGACGAATGGTTCCACGCGACTGCTTGTCTTCGAATACATAAGCAACAGGAATGTGACGGACTGTCTGATATACTGGTGTAACCCAGGCCCTATGGAGTCGAGAACGACACGCGACGTCAGAATTCCGCAAGCGGCAGACTGGACCAGGTTCGAACTTGACATCTCCGAGGTTTACAACACGTATGGTTTCGGCAAATCAACCGGCGACCATTTCAGGTTTGACATGACAAGCGGCGCTGCCGGCTACGAACTATCCATCCGCAACATACAGGTGGAAGTCTTCACGCCTCCTCCGGCGCCCACGCCCGTCGAAACCTTCGTCGGCGGTAACTGCGGCATTTCCGACCGCGTAACCGACACACGCTATACGCGCACGGGATATTACCTGCGCAAGTTTAACAACTACCGTTCCAATGTCAATGTGGACGGCGACGGACTTATGAAAATTTTCCGTCTGGGCGAACTGTACATGAACTTTGCCGAAGCATCCTATCAGGCTTATGGACCCGACGTCCCGGCGGCTTCGACCGTTACAGGCGGAAGATCTATGACAGCCCGCGAAGCCGTGAACGCCATACGTGCGCGCGCCGCCATGCCCCCGCTCCCACAGGGATTGAGCAAAAGCGATTTTGAAAAGCGTTACCGCAACGAACGACGTGTGGAATTTGCTTTCGAGGAACACCGCTTCTTTGATGTACGACGATGGAAAATATTAAATGAGACGGACAATTTTGTCACGGGCATGCGTATCACCCAGTCGAACGACGATTACACTTACACGCGGTTCAAACTCGCCGAACGCCACACCAATACCGACAAATACCTGCTTTTCCCGCTCGATCAGGACGAAGCGGCAAAAATGAGAGAAGTAACCGGAACGGAATGGCAAAATCCCGGATGGTAATTTTTACATTTAATTATAAAAAATATGAAGACAAAAAACTTAATTTATACGACAATATTGGCCGCTTTATTTACCGGATTGTTCTATTCCTGTAATGATGACGGGATACCAAAGACGCTTGAGTTCGATCAATTCAAATACGTCTGGATGACGTCGGCCAGCGAAGACGACAGATCGCTCATTTTGTATGAAGAACGGGATACGACCCTCACATTGGGCAAGCTTCGTTACGGTGGAATTACAACGCCTTTCTCGACTGAAATAGTCGCCGAAATCGGCGTGGATAACTCGCTTATTCCAGCTTACAATACGGCAAACAATACGGATTATGCCGTAATACCCGAAGGCTGTTATTCACTGGAAAGGACAAGTTTGTCGATAGCGGCGGGAAAATTTGTTTCCGAGCCTTTCCGCCTGACAGTAAAAAATACCGACAAACTCGAATCCGATAAAATCTATCTGTTGCCGATAACGGTCAAGACGCTGACGGCGCCGGAAGAAATGCCGCTCAATGAAGACTACAAGACCACTTATCTGATCATAAGTTCCCAAATCGTTCATTTCGATGAAACGCTCGACAAAAGCAATTGGGAAGTAATAGAAGCCTCATCCGTCTGGACTGACGGTTACGAAACGAACAGAATGCTCGATGGCGACAGGTCAACTTACTGGCACAGCGCATTGAACGGTATGCCGCAATGGTTTGTTGTCGATATGAAAGGCCCCAAACGCATCAAAGGCTTCTATTTCGTTCACCGGCAGGAAACCAGCCAGACTTCGACCCCGAAAACGGTCAAGTTTGAAGTAAGTATGGACGCCCTGAACTGGACAACCGCCTTTGAAACCGACGACTTCGACCAGTCGAAACTGCGCATCGAAGTCCCTCTGAACAACACGATCGGAGGCGCTCGCTATTTCAGGTTTACTTGCAATAAAACCGTCAGTGAAGCCTCATACACTTACGTGGCCGAAATCGGAGCATATTCCGAAACGGAAGTTGAAAAGCCGCTCATCCTCTCCAATACTCCTGCTGCGGGTATAACCGTCTTCCTTTCCGAAATTCAAAATCTTAACTTTACATGGGTGGTAGATAAAGCCATAGCCGGAGGATACAAAGTGCTCTTCAGCAAGAATCAGAACATGACGTCGCCTGTGGAATTCACCTCTTCCACCACATCGCTTTCCCTGAGCAAAGCGCAAATCGAATCGCTCAAAGGCAACGATGAAACAGTTACACTCTTCTGGCAAGTAACTGCTACCGGAGGAGAATCGCTGGCAACGCCTTCGGAACCCCGCAGCCTGACGCTGTCGAGCACTGTAATGACGGGAATACCGCTTTCTTTCGATGTTACGAAAAACAACGTTACCGTTACGGATGGCGGAACACAGGTGACGCTCACAACCACAGGCGGCGACCCGTGGATTTTTACTACGAAATTAGGGCAAACACTCCAAGCCGGCAAAACGTATTATATTTCGTTTGAATACAAAAGCAACAAAACGATTCCCGACGCCGAATTTTTCTATTGCGTGGATGGAGGACCGGTAGGAGGAAAATCTTCCGGAGCAAATATAACCGTTCCTGGCGCCACCGACTGGACGCGATTCGAATATGTATTGACCACAGCCATCAATAATTTCGGATTCGGTTCCAGCCCGAATCATTTTCTAAGATACGACCTGACAGGAGACGCCGGATACGAAATAACCATTCGTGACTTTTCAATCGTATCAAAGTAGTTTGTAAACAAAAAGCGATAGAAATCTCACAAGATGATTGCCATTGAGGGATGTGTCAAAAACTACTCTCGTGTTCGACACATCCCTTGTTTTTTTGTCACAATATTGTCATGGAATCAGGGCATTTACGACAATTTTATATGCGCCCCTTTTGGTAACTAAAAAAACATCCCGTATCTTTGTCCTCGCAAAAAGATTATAATATGTCAGCAGTTACATCAGAAGACAATAGAAAAGTTACAACACACCGACTTTTCGAGATGAAAGAGCGTGGAGAAAAGATTTCCATGCTGACGGCTTATGAATATTCAATGGCTAAAATCATAGACCGGGCAGGAATGGACGTGATACTTGTCGGAGATTCGGCATCAAATGTGGTAGCAGGGAATGTTACAACTCTCCCGATCACGCTTGACCAAATGATTTTTCTCGGAAAATCGGTTATGAAAGCAGTGAAACGTGCGCTTGTGGTTGTAGATTTGCCGTTCGGCACCTATCAGGGAAATTCGAAAGAAGCGCTCTCTTCGGCAATTCGCGTGATGAAGGAAACACATGCCGACTGTATCAAGATGGAAGGCGGCTCCGAAATACGCGAATCCATTGAGAGAGTGCTATGCGCCGGCATTCCCATCATGGGGCATTTGGGACTTACGCCCCAATCTATCAACAAATTCGGAACGTATGCCGTGCGCGCCCGCGAAGAAGCTGAAGCGCGCAAACTTATCGAAGACGCCCATCTACTTGAAGACCTGGGCTGTTTCGGCATCGTCCTGGAAAAAATTCCGGCACAACTGACCAAACAGATTTCTCAAGAACTCACTATTCCTGTAATAAGCATCGGAGCAGGAAAGTATGCCGACGGACAAGTGCTCGTGATGCACGACATGCTCGGCATAAATCAGGAATTTTCACCCCGTTTTCTACGCAGATATGCGAATTTGTTCGAAATCATAACAAAATCCGTTCAATCGTATATCAAAGATGTAAAAAACGGCGATTTTCCGAATGAAAAAGAACAGTATTAATTTGATTAATTATTATATATGGCAAGAGAATTAAAAGAATTGACGCCAAGAGAAGAAGATTATTCGCAATGGTATCAGGATTTGGTAATTAAAGCCGAACTGGCAGAAAATTCGGCCGTCAGAGGCTGTATGGTCATAAAACCTTACGGTTATGCAATATGGGAAAAAATGCAGCGAGCGCTTGACAGCATGTTCAAGACGACGGGGCATCAAAATGCTTACTTTCCGTTACTTATACCAAAATCGTTTTTGAGTCGTGAAGCCAACCATGTTGAAGGTTTTGCAAAAGAATGTGCCGTTGTAACTCATTACAGATTAAAAACATCTCATGACGGAAAAGGTGTAGTCGTCGATCCCGAAGCGCGTCTCGAAGAAGAATTGATCATTCGTCCCACGTCCGAAACAATTATTTGGAATACCTATAAAAACTGGATTCAATCATATCGCGACCTCCCGCTGTTAATCAATCAGTGGGCAAATGTAATGAGATGGGAAATGCGTACCCGGCTTTTCCTGCGCACAGCAGAATTTCTTTGGCAGGAAGGACATACGGCACATGCTACGCAGCAAGAAGCCGAAATAGAAGCGCAAAGAATGCAAGGCGTTTATGCCGATTTTGCCAAAAATTTCATGGCTATACCCGTTGTGAAAGGAACCAAATCTGAAAGCGAGCGCTTTGCCGGCGCAGTTGATACGTATACGATTGAAGCCATGATGCAAGACGGAAAAGCCTTACAGGCGGGCACTTCACATTTTCTCGGACAAAATTTCGGACGTGCATTCGACGTAACTTTCATCGACAGGGAAGGAAAAACTGATTATGCGTGGGCTACATCATGGGGCGTTTCGACACGTTTGATTGGCGCGCTGATCATGTCTCACTCGGATAACAATGGACTAGTTTTGCCTCCGAAACTTGCCCCGCTTCAAGTAGTCATAATTCCAATTTACAAGTCGGCAGAACAACTTGCGCAAATTTCAAAAAAGGCAGATGCGATTGTCGAACAACTCAAGACATTGGAGATCTCCGTAAAATACGATGATAACGACAACAAAAAGCCGGGATGGAAGTTTGCAGAATATGAATTGAAAGGCGTACCGGTTCGTCTCGCAATGGGAGGAAGAGACCTCGAAAACAATACAATAGAAATCATGCGCCGTGACACGCTCAAAAAAGAAACGGTCACATGCGACGGCATTGTGGAAAAAATCGCAGGTCTGCTTGAAGACATTCAATTGAATATTTACCGCAAAGCGCTGGATAATATGCAAAAGCGCAGTGTTTTCGTGGATACTTACCAGGAATTTAAAGAAAAAATAGAAAAAGGATATTTCATCATGTCCCACTGGGATGGAACTGCCCAAACAGAAGAATTGATTAAGAATGAAACAAAGGCGACGATTCGCTGTATTCCCCAGGAAGAAGAGCCATCAGGCGGAAACTGTATGGTGACGGGCAAACCGTCAAAACAACGCGTTCTTTTCGCAAGATCATACTAAAAAGATTGAAAAAATTAATACTGATATATTATTATGTTAAGGATAGCGGTACAATCGAAAGGACGTCTCAACGAAGACACAATGTCGCTCTTGAAAGAAGCAGGAATAAAACTAAGTTCCACGAAACGCACATTACTCTTGTCGGCGGTCGATTTCCCCGTTGAAGTGCTGTTTTTACGCGATGACGACATACCTCAGTCGGTTGCAAATGGCGTGGCCGATGCAGGAATCGTCGGAGAAAACGAATACACAGAAAAAGGCTCGGAAGCAGAGCTGGTTAAAAGGCTTGCTTTCAGTAAATGCCGACTTTCGCTTGCCATTCCCAAAGACGAGACTTACGAAGGTTTGACATGGTTTGAAAATAAAACGATAGCAACATCATACCCTAACATTTTAAAGAAATTTCTTTCCGAAAAACACATAAAAGCCCTGATACACGAAATCTCCGGCTCTGTTGAAATCGCTCCGGGCATCGGGCTGGCAGATGCAATTTTTGATATCGTAAGCTCCGGAAGTACGCTTGTCAGCAATCAACTAAAAGAGGTTGAAATTGTAATGAAAAGCGAAGCGCTATTGATTGCAAACAAAAAAATTTCCCAAGAAAAACGTAAAATTCTGAACGAATTAATTTTTCGTTTCGACGCCATACGGGAAGCGTCGGGAAAGAAATACGTACTGCTCAACGCGCCAAAAAATAAAATCAAAGAAATCTCCGAATTACTTCCCGGCATGAAAAGCCCGACCGTAACGCACCTCGCAGACCAAGGATGGGTCTCGATTCAATCCGTAATTACCGAAAAACATTTTTGGGAAATAATTGGAAAAATTAAATCCATTGGCGCTGAAGGCATCATCGTTGTTCCAATAGAAAAAATGATTCTATAAAACTTATGATTCCCATAACATACAAATATCCAAAAAAATCGGAATGGGCTGCATTGCAATCCCGTCCGGAAATAGAAACGACAACCCTTTTTGACACTGTGCAAACGGTTTTAAACGATATAAAAAATGAAGGAGACGCCGCCATACGCCGTTACAGTGAACTTTTTGACAAGGTTATCATCGAAAAACTGGAAGTCACAGGCGAAGAATCAGACAAAGCAAATCAACTCATATCCGATGAATTGAAAAAAGCAATCGAAACAGCCTGCAATAATATCAAAAAATTCCACCAAGCACAAAAATTTGAAGAAATCACCGTTGAAACAATGCCCGGCATAACATGCCGACAAAAAGCCCTTCCGATAGAAAAAGTCGGTCTGTATATTCCGGGCGGTACGGCTCCGCTGTTTTCTACGGTACTGATGCTTGCCATACCCGCACAAATTGCAGGTTGTAAAAATATTATACTCTGCTCTCCTCCCGACAGACAAGGAAAGATACATCCTGCCATATTGTATGCGGCACAAATTGCAGGCGTCCACAAAATATTTAAAACAGGCGGCATTCAAGCCATCGCAGCCATGGCTTATGGAACGGAAAGCGTACCGAAAGTATATAAAATCTTTGGACCAGGAAACCAATATGTCACTGCCGCAAAACAACTCGTAAGCCTCAAAGACGTTGCAATAGACATGCCGGCAGGGCCTTCGGAAGTAGAAATCATCGCCGACGAAAATGCCACTCCGAAATTCATTGCAGCGGATTTTCTTTCACAGGCAGAACATGGCGCCGACAGTCAGTCTGTTTTACTGACCACGTCGGAAATTATTGCCGAAAGAGTTGTTAAAGAAATCCATCGTCAATTGAATAATATTCCCCGACGCAAACTGGTAGAAAAATCGCTGGAAAAAAGCAAAATAATAGTTGTAGCAAATCAAGATGAAATTATTGATTTCACAAATGAATATGCTCCTGAACATCTCATTATTCAAACCGACAATTACGTTGAAATAAGCAAAAGAATCACAAATGCAGGCAGCGTTTTTCTCGGCCCTTTCACTCCCGAAAGCGCCGGCGACTACGCTTCGGGGACGAACCATACCTTGCCTACAAAAGGTTACGCAAAAATGTACAGTGGAGTAAACCTCGATAGCTTCATTCGTAAAATCACTTTTCAGGAGATCACAAAAGAAGGATTGTGGAACTTAGGAAAAACCATCGAAACAATGGCCGAAAATGAACGGCTTGATGCACACAAAAACGCCGTTTCGATAAGACAGGAAAGTGGTTAACGGTCAGTGGTTAGTGACGTGCTACTTGTCACTAACCACTGACCGTTAACCACTAACCACTAACCGTTAAATCTTAAACCGCAGCTCGCCTGAAAAAAAATAATTTGCAAAAATCATTGTTATATAAAAAACAATATCTACATTTGCGCGTGAATTAACAACAATTTCATTCAAACAAAGAACATGAGAGTACAAAACAGCAAAACAATAC
>JAITJX010000095.1 GCA_031278765.1 Tannerella sp.
GGGTTTCATATATCTTTATATCTATGATTATCAAGTACAAAGATACATAATTGGCTGCAAATAACCAATATGTTTTAGAACAAATAAACAAGGCTGCCTCAAAAAAATACTTTTGAGACAGCCTCTTTATTGTAATGCCTTTTCAAAAATCGCCTTCACCTCTTCCTTGAAAATACCCCCTTCATGTTCCTTCCTTTCGTCTATATAGAAAGTTGGAACATAATAATAATTATACAGTTCGGCAATCTCCGGATGAAACGATTCTTCAATCGTTTCAATTACTATATCCTTGTACCTTTCCTCTTTTTTCAATTCTTCGATATAAGCAAAAGCCCTTTTGCAAAACGGACATCTCTCCAGATAAAACAATTTTACAGGTCTCATATATTTTTATATTTTCCTGCAAAAATAATCAAAAATACAATAGAGCTGTGCGTCAAAAAAAAAAATTCAACATATCCACCCTTATTCACAAGCTATGCCGCTGGCGTATGGTACGATAATTCCATTCTCTGTCCTTCGGCAGCGTCACCCGTTACAGCACTGCAACGTCACCCGTTGCAGTACGGCAGTGTTGCACGTATCAGATTTCGGTGCGGCCGGGAGTTACGCAGGCGGCATCTTGTGGAGAGCACACGACCCATCCGGAATAAAAATAATGCTTCGGACAACGAACAGTGGACAAAAATACAATCATTTGGGACAATATTGACAGTTTTCTATTGCCGAAAGGTATAATTTTGCCGTAAATTTCTAATAAATATAATGTACTTATGAAGAACAAAAAGCAAATTGAAAAAGCAGAACGAAAACGGGTATCCCTTGCGTACCGTGTGCTCTTCGTCTGCCTGCTGACAGCCGGTATATATCTGCCGGCAATCTCTCAAACGAGAGTGACGGGAACAGTATCAGACAATACAGGCGAAATGCTTCCCGGCGTTAATGTATCCATCAAAGGTTCCATGCAGGGCGTCAGCACCGACGAAAAGGGAGAATTTTCTATTACTGTGCCGGGCGATACATCGGTATTATTGTTTAGTTTTATCGGTTATACGACGCAGGAAATGAAAGTTGGTAATCGCCGCGTACTGGCTGTTATCATGCACGAAGATGTAACGAATCTGGAAGAATTTACCGTAGTAGCTTTCGGGAAACAGAAAAAGGAAAGCATGCTGGCCGCCGTATCGACCATTAAGCCGGAAGAACTGAAAATTCCGAGCAGTAACCTCACTACTGCTTTGGCCGGAAGAATGTCGGGGATTATCTCCTACCAGCGCAGTGGCGAACCGGGACTGGACAATGCGGATTTCTTTATTCGCGGCGTAACAACTTTCGGATACAAGAAGGATCCGCTTATCCTGATAGACGGAATAGAACTCACGAGCAACGACCTGGCAAGGCTGCAGGTGGACGATATTTCGAGTTTTTCCATCATGAAAGATGCTACGGCGACTGCTCTATACGGTGCGCGCGGCGCCAATGGCGTGATACTGGTTACAACCAAAGAAGGGCAGGAGGGAAAAGCGAAAGTCTCCGTAAGGGTTGAAAATTCCGTTTCTTCCCCCACAACAAGCGTTAAACTTGCAGATCCTGTCACGTATATGAAAATGAACAACGAAGCGGTCAAGACAAGAGACCCGCTGGGATCTCTCCCGCACTCGCTTCAGAAAATAGCCTATACCGAACAGGGTGTCAATCCGTATGTATATCCGGCGGTTGACTGGTATGACATGCTGTTCAGGGAAACGACCGTCAACCAGCGCATCAATGCCAGCCTCAGCGGTGGCGGTCCCATTGCACGCTATTACATCGCCGCAACTTACAATGTTGACAACGGCAATCTCAAGGTAGACAGGCGAAACAATTTCAACAATAATATCAATATCAACAAATACGTGCTGCGCTCCAATGTAAATGTAAATGTCACCAAAACAACAGAAGCCATCGTACGACTGCACGGGACAATGGACGATTATACAGGTCCTATCGACGGAGGAAGCAACGTATATAAAAAGGTCATGCAAACCAGCCCCGTAGATTATCCTCCTTATTTCCTGCCCGACGACAACCACCAGTATGCCGAATACATATTGTTCGGCAACTATGATAACGGCCAATACATCAATCCTTATGCAGACATGATAAAAGGCTACCGCGAAACCAAGACGTCGTTGATGCTGGCGCAGTTTGAACTCAAGCAGAAACTTGATTTTATTACCCGGGGATTGAATATCCGCGCCCTTTTCAATACCAACAGGCGACAGGAATACGGCATAAGGCGTTATTACACTCCTTATTATTTTTCCATAGGCAGCTACGACCCTCAAAAAGACAGATATACACTGGCTCCACTGAACAACAACGGCACCGACTACCTTACCACAGCGGTAGATGCAAAAGATGTTTATACGACTACCTATTTCGAATCGGCGCTGAACTATGACCGCACTTTCGGAGACAAACACAGCGTCAGCGGTTTGCTGGTATATATCATGAGAGACGAACTCAGTTCGCTCAACAGCGGAAACCTGCAACAGTCGCTGCCGAAAAGAAACATGGGCTTGTCCGGCCGTTTTACCTACTCGTATGACTCGCGTTATTTTGCCGAAGTTAACTTCGGTTACAACGGCTCGGAAAGGTTCTCGGAATCCGAACGGTATGGCTTCTTCCCTTCGGCAGGACTGGGATGGCTGGTATCCAACGAGCCTTTCTGGAACGAAACATTGAAAGACAAAGTCTCCAAACTGAAACTCAAAGCCACTTACGGACTGGTAGGAAACGATGCTATCGGCGATGAAGACAGCCGCTTTTTCTATCTCTCGGAAGTAAATCTGAACTCCTCGACATACGCCTATACCTGGGGGCAAATGTTCAGCCAAGACCAGAACGGAGTGGTCATTATCAGATATGCAAATCCTTCCATAACATGGGAAACGTCGCGTAAAACCAATCTGGGACTTGAACTCGGACTGTTTGACAAGGCGGAAGTACAAGTGGACGTCTATAGCGATTATCGTTACAATATTTTGATGAACAGAGCATCAATACCGGGAACCATGGGCCTGCAAGCCAATGTTCAGGCCAATATCGGCGAAGCCCTCAGTCGCGGAATAGACCTTTCCCTGGATTACAATTTGTCTCTGAACAAAGATTTATGGATAACAACAAGAGGTAACTTTACGTACGCCACCAATGAATTTAAAGTATATGAAGAGCCGGATTACAGTATAGTAGCCCCATGGCGGTCAAGAATAGGATATTCCATCGACCAGCAATGGGGATATGTCGCAGAACGTCTGTTTGTAGACGACGCCGAAGTCCGTAATTCTCCCACGCAAACCTTTGGAGAATATCGCGGCGGCGACATCAAATACGTCGATATTAACGGCGATTCGCAAATTACGGCAATGGATCAGGTGCCGATAGGTTATCCCACATCTCCGGAAATTGTATATGGTTTCGGCTTCTCGTCGGGCTATAAGGATTTCGACCTGTCGTGTTTCTTTCAAGGACTGGCAAGAGAATCTTTCTGGATAAACACGCAAGCAACTGCCCCGTTTATCAATACCGGCGATTTCGACGGTCTGATCGGGAAAAACCAGGTGCTTCAAGTCTATGCCGACAGTTACTGGTCGGAAGAAAACAGAGATCTGTATGCGCTGTGGCCCCGGCTATCAACAACCCTTATCAGCAACAATACGCAACGCAACACATGGTTTATGCGCGACGGCTCTTTTCTGCGGCTTAAAACGCTGGAACTGGGTTATACGCTTCCCGAAAAATGGACCCGCATCCTCAAAATGACTTCCATGAGATTATATTACAGCGGCATAAATTTGCTGTGCTTCAGTAAATTCAAACTTTGGGATCCCGAAATGGCCGGCAACGGACTGGGATATCCGATACAAAGAGTACACAACATTGGTATAAATCTTTCATTCTGAAAAATAAAATATGAAAACAAATACAGTAAAATTCAATCTTCTCTTCCTGACAGCTATGCTTGTCGCATCGTGTGACTTCCTGGATATTGTACCGGAAAAAAACGGAACAATAGAATACGCTTTCGGAGAGAAAAAAAGAGCCTTGGGATATTTGGCTACATGTTATTCCTTCCTTCCACAAATGGAAAACGAAGGAGCAAGCCCCGGACGCACGGTAGGCCCCGAATCATTTCAGTATCATCCTTCCGAAAACAATGGCAACCTTATCACCATGTACGGCAATAATATCTCCAGCCCGTATATGAACTATTGGGACGCAGGAGGAGGCGTTTCAGGCGGAAAAGGTATTTTTACGGCTTTGCGATGCTGCAATATTTTCCTGGAAAATGTGAACAGCGTCCCCGACCTCAATTCTTATGAACGAGCCAGCTGGGCTGCCGAAATAAAGTTCCTCAAAGCTTTTTACCACTGGTGGCTGATTCAGCTCTACGGTCCGATACCCGTCGTCAGAGAAAACCTCCCTATCGACGCCTCGCCGGAAGAAGTTCAGGTATTCAGAGAACCTCTCGATGATGCGGTAACATATATTACGCAACTTTTGGACGAAGCCATCGTCGATTTGCCCGATGTCGTGGAAACAGACATTGTGGATATGGGAAGAATCACCAAACCCATAGCCATGGCAATAAAAGCAAAAATACTGACTTCTTATGCAAGTCCTTTTTACAACGGAAATACCTCATATTCGAATTTCACGGACAAAAGAGGCGTCCATCTGTTTTCTCAAACCAAAGATGAAACAAAATGGGTTCATGCGCTTGCGGCATGCAGGGAAGCTATTGATTATTGCGAAAGTTTGGGGTATCGCTTGATGGAATTTGAAGTCCCGTTAGGCTCTCCGATGAGCGATTCCACCAGATACGTACTCACCCCGCAGGCTGTCATCACAACGCCATGGAACAGAGAACTGATATGGGGCTTGTCGAAAGCAGACGTCAATACGGTTCAATCCAACTGTATGCCCATGCTCGACAACAGCTATCAGGCGGCAAGCATAAGAGCAAGATTCGCCCCCTCGCTGTCTGTTGCCGAAACCTTTTATTCTTCCCACGGCGTGCCTATCGATGAAGACAAGGATTGGATAGTCGTTAACAACTGGTACAACGACCGCTATCAAACCGCCGCAGGAGACGACGACCACAAATACGTCATAACAAAAGATTTTGAAACGGCCAGACTGCATTTCAACCGCGAATACCGTTTCTACGGAAGCGTTACCTTCGACGGCAGTTTATGGTACGGCGGCGGAGTAACGAATCCTACCGAAAACAACCAGATTACGGTTCTGGGAAAACTGAATCAGGTGGCCGGCAGAAAAGGTATCGAACGATATTCGATTACCGGTTATCACATCAAAAAACTGGTATCCATCAATACCGCAGCACCAAATAACAGTTTCTCGTCACAGAAATACGCCTGGCCTGTCATCCGCCTGGCAGACTTGTACCTTCTCTATTCCGAAGCGAGAAACGAGGTCATGAGCGCGCCGGACGATTCGGTTTACATGTATATCAACCGGATAAGGGAAAGAGCCGGAATACCTTCCGTACAGGAAAGTTGGAGCAACTGGTCGAATAACCCTGAAAAATATAAGCGTAAAGAAGGAATGCGCGATATTATCCACCAGGAACGACTGATAGAACTTGCCTTTGAAGGACACTACTATTTCGACATCAAACGCTGGAGCGGAGGTGCGCAACGCGCCCGTTACGATATTATGACGCTGATGAACAACCCCATTAAAGGCTGGAACATCGACGGGGCAACTACTGTCGACTATTATGTGGTGCGAAACGTCTGTGTCCCTCAATTCTCTCTTAGAGATTATTTATGGCCGATTAAAGAATCAACCCTGACGGTAAACGGCAATCTGGTGCAAAACCCCGGATGGTGAAACAACTAACAAATGTATAATCACAATTAAAAAACAAAGACAAAATGAAAAAAATATATTTTCTCCTCGCATTTGCCTTGCTGTTTCTGGTAAACTGCAAGGAAGACACTCCAGGACAATACCCTGTCGACGGTACGCCTCCGAGTCCTTTAAAAAACGTACAGGTAATCGGTCGATTCGGGGGAGGAGTAACCCTGAAATATGACATCCCCGACGACCAGGATCTGCTCTATGTCGTGGCAAGATATACGCTCGACACGGGGACTCCCATGGAAATAAAAGCGTCCATGTATGAAACGCGTATGGATATCGTCGGATATTCCCTCGAAGCCGAACATGAGGTGGAATTGAAAACAGTCGACAGAAGCCGGAACGAATCCCAACCCGTAACCATAAAAATACAACCTAAAGAATCGTCCATTCATAGCATATTTCGCTCGCTTGAAATATTTCCCGATTTCGGAGGTATTTTCATCCGCTGGGAGAATGAAGAAAGATCGGACATCACCGTGATGGTCAGCAAACCAATTACGGAAACATCCGACTTGACCGAACCGGTAGTGAATTTTTATTCCAATGCAGCGTTGGGAAGCGGCAACGTCCGTGGATTTGCAGCCGACTCACAAATGTTTATAATACGGATACAGGACAGATGGGGTAACCTGACCGGAGATAAGGCCGGAAAATATCTTCCCAAATACGAGGAAGAATGTAATAAAGCCCTTTTCAAAAGATGGAACGGAGACCCTGATATTCCATATAACCAGTACAGCGGTTCCTGGCCGATTGAAAATTTATGGGACAACGTATGGAACAACGGAGCAAGCGCCAACGGTTTCCATACAAGAAGCGGCGCCATTCCCATGCCCAACAAGATAACTTTCGATCTCGGAGCAACCTATACGCTGAGCAGGTTCAAGATAATGCATCGCCCGACAACTTATGTGTTCAATCACGGCAATCCCAAACACTTCAAGTTGTATGGTTCCCTCACGCCTTACGCAAGAATGGCTTACGACGATTCGGACGACCCCGCCGTTCAGGATTTGAAATGGCAGTTTATCGGAGAATTTGATACGACAAAACCTTCCGGACTGCCCCTGGGAGAAAACAGCGACGAAGACATACAAGTATCCTCCGTAGACGGCATAGACTACACCTGTCCCGCCGAATACAGCCAACCCCTGCGCTATCTCAGGATGGATGTGCAGGAAATCTGGGCAGGACAGGCGGATTTTATTCACATGATGGAAATGTCGCTATGGGGAGAACCGCAAAAGTAAAAACAGTTTACAAACAAATTAATTCTTTATACTAATGAAATCATTTATTAAATACATCCTTGTCCTCTCGGCCGTATTCATTGGAACTGCCGCCTGTTCGGACATGAACGATTTGCATGATAAATACCTGAAAGACGGCGAAACCGTCTATATCGCCGTATTCGATTCCGTCTATGTCCATCCGGGAGAAAACGCCGTCGAAATAAAATACTGGCTTTCTGACCCTAAAGCAAAACATGTCGTGATTTACTGGAACCTGAAAAATGACTCCCTTAAATACGACGTCAGCGTAACAACCGTCGATCATCCGGGTACTATACCCGTGAAAAACCTTGATGAAGGAAATATCAGTTTTGAAATGTACAATTATGACGCCAACTATGAAAACAAATCCATCGTGATGCAAAGAACAGTCAGCGTTTACGGCGATTTCTACAAATCCCACCTCGACAACCGGATTATCAAGGATTATTTGTACAGCAGGGCTGAGAAAAAATTGACGATCAACTGGGTTTCTGCCGTGTATGAAAATGCCGTTGGAACGCAAGTGAGGTATCTTGCCACAACAGGCGTTGAAAAAGACACCCTGATTTCCGTATCGGAAACCGAAACCGTCTTGCAGGATGTGATGGAATGGAGCATCATGGAATACTGCACCCTGTATAAACCGGAAGAAACGTGTATTGATATATTTGCAACCGACTTTATAACCGTCGAAATTGAAAATCCGGCGCCGATCATACCTGCGCCGCCAACAAACGGAACGGTAAAAAAAACTGTTACGCTTACGGGAACATATATCAATTCGATCGATGAAATCTGGTTCGGACCTTTCAGGGGCATCATCGAAAGCCGTACGGAAACGTCGCTCACAGCTACCATCCCACCTGACGCCACAGCAGGAACCGTGATCTTGA
This sequence comes from Tannerella sp., assembly GCA_031278765.1. Taxonomy (GTDB): domain Bacteria; phylum Bacteroidota; class Bacteroidia; order Bacteroidales; family Tannerellaceae; genus Tannerella. The sequence continues at coordinate 8,099 of JAITJX010000095.1, forward strand.
AAGTATTGTACGGAACAAAAGAAATGATCCTCGCCGACCGTTTCGAAATCTCCGCTATTATTAATCCCACAGTTCCAAATCCGCCACTTACAGGAGAAGCAGGAGCGGATATTGTTCTCGCCGGCGCCGACCTGGATGTTGTCACCGAAGTCCGCTTTGGTTCTCTCAGGGGAATTATTAAAGAGCAAACACCAAGTTTCCTCACAGTAACTGTGCCGAAAAATGCCCAAGGAACGGTAAATCTCATTATCATATACGATGACGAAACACAAATACTTGTAGAAAACTTCGTGATAACGCAACCCGCCATCCTAATGACAGAATATAAAAACGTCAATCTCTATGGCCCTGCCAATGCCAACGCCGGATTCTTCAAACTGGAAACAGGCGAAAACATAAACCCGTGCGTCTTCGCAGAAAATGGATCCGACGGACATTATTTACTCCTTGCCGACGGATCGGGAGGACTTCAGGTTGCCAGTACGCAACTCAACAACATGACCAGCCGCTTTTCGTGTGACGGAACTGCGCTGGCAAACAGAACTCACGCTAAAGAAATCCGCTTCAAGAAGATTACAGACGGCGCTTTCTACAACGCCATCAAAAACAATACCCCGATATCCCTGTCGGTCGACGGCGCCGTAGAAGCAGGTTTGCTGCTCAATTCAACAGGAAGCTCTCATCCGCTTACAGGATTGAATTATCAGCAGGTAGCACGATATTATCCCGAAGGAGACGACAGAAATAACGGACTCGACGGATGGTCGTATGGAGGAGTATTTTTCTTTGCAGCATGGGACGTCAATACTTATTCAGCCCCTGTAGCCGGAATAGGTTTTATTGAACTGCTCGACTGTTCGAGGACTTCGGATACCGACAGAGCCGGTTACATAACAGTCAATATCTGGTATCAACCCAAATAAGCGCATACAATGATTAAAAACTTCCTGTTGCTTTTTATCGCAATTCTGTGTTGGAATGAAATGCAGGCGCAGGGCTATACTTTCACCGACGACATGCCCAAAGCAGGCTTGGGGCCCATCCCCAAGCCTGTCGGGGCTATGCCGTGGCAGTCAGCCCTCTTAAATATCGACGGAGAAGGACGCCTTGTCTACTCGCCCGACGCCGACGGCTTCCGCCTTCCCGACTTCAGCAATGCCGGATACAAAAACGGAGACGAACCGATACCGGATGTGCCGGTCGTAAAAATTATCGAACCTGTATCGGGCGACAATACGCAACATATCCAAAATGCTATCGACCAAATGACCGCCTTCTCCTTAAATGAAAAAGGCATAAGAGGCGCACTCCTGCTCAGGAAAGGACTCTATCCTGTGGTCGGCCCCATATACCTGAATGTTGAAGGAGTAGTGTTAAGAGGCGAAGGAAATACGGGAGATCCTTCGTTATCGACGGTTATATATGATACGTACAGAGATCCTGCTGCCGCATCGGGACGGGCGGTACTGGTTGTGGGCAACAAGTCGAACGATGCTTGGGACACGGGTAAAAACAACGAAACAAACATTACCGACGACGTCATCCCCGCAGGCGCTTATAAACTGCATATCGCCCGAAATGAAAATTATCATGCAGGCGACATGGTATGTATTTATCATCCCTGCTCAGAGGCATGGCTGAAAGCCGTAGATTACGGTCAAACATATACTCCCGGAGGACAGCCGGAAGGAGCATGGACTGCCTCTTCCGCACCCATCTATTACCACCGCTACGTGAAAAGCGTAATACATGAAGGCAATGCTACGGAAATAACCCTGGATGCACCCGTTTTTTACACTCTAAATAAATCACTTTCACAATGCGTCATATACAGGTTTAATCGTAAAGCGCTCCAGCATATCGGACTTGAAAACCTGAGAATCGACATTGCTAACAACGGTATCCCTGACGATTATCATGCATGGGATGCTGTGAATTTTTGCAACATGGAAAACGGATGGGCAAGAAATGTCGCAGTGCTGCACTTTGGAGCTGCCGGATTTGAAACAATGAGATCTACTCGACTGACGATTGAAAACTGTTATGCCTTAGACCCTGTAGGCACTGTTACGGGAGGCATGGGATATAACTTCTGTACCTACCAGCGCTCACAACTGATACTGTTTAAAAACTGTTACGCTCGTGCAGGAAGACATAATTATATTTCCAACGGAACGTCCACCACATCGGGATGCGTTGTATATCGCTGCAAATCGGAAGGCTCGCGGGCTTCAAGCGAAGGACACAGGATATGGACGCAAGGCATGATGTTTGACTGCTACGAAGATTTTAATCCTATTTCATCTTCTACTGTCCTTAGCGTACTTGGATTCTATAACCGTATGGATATGGGATCAGGACATGGATGGGCTATGGCGCATGGAGTAATGTGGAACTGTAACGTACAGACCGACAGAAATTCCCCTGAAGCAATAGCTAACTCGCCCTCAAATGCCCGCAGCGTTATCTACTGCGAAAAGCCGCCCACGACACAAAACTATGCTATCGGCTGCATTACACATCAGGCCTCTGACGTGAGGGCATATAAATATCAGGCAGGATATATTGAAGGCGCTAACAAACCGGGGCTGAATCCCGAATCGCTTTATGAAGCGCAATATGCAGAACGGCATCGCGACATAAACCTGAAAATCATTACCCAGCCGCAAAGCGCGCAAGTATGCTCCGGTTCGCTGATACAACTTTCTATCGAGGTTGAAGCGCCGGATATGAACAGCCTGACCTGTCAATGGAGAAAAGACGGCGTAAATATCGATGGAAAAACCTCACAAACACTCTTCCTCAGTAATGCCTCCGAAAGTGACGCCGGCGCTTATTCTGCAAGCGTTACATGTCGCGGAAAAACACTCGTAAGCGATGCAGCCATAATAACCATACTCAAATCCCTGCCAGAAGAACTGCAATGGACAGGTTTCCCTGCATCGTTTCGTAAAGGTTCGACATACCATATTTATGTTGCAGATCCCCTGCTCGGCCCTTATGAAGGAGTTACTGCCTTCCAGTGGACCTATTCCGGCACAGGGATTTCGTTTACTCAGCGCACGTCAAATCCCGTAGAAATGCTTGTTGGCAACAATGCCACCGACGGCGTTTTGCGCGTAAGGGTGTATCATGCCTGTGGACAAAAAACGCTGGAAAGAAACATTTCTTTCTCCCCAACAGATGGAGTTGAATCTCCGCCTGAAGAAAATATCCTGCTTTATCCCAATCCCCTGCAAAGCTTCCTGCATGTGAAAAGTATCAGAAACGCAACCCATATTCGGATAATTAACATGAAAGGACAGCTCGTTTATTCGCTTTTGCCCGCAAACAGGGAAGAAATCATTATCCCCGTGCATAACCTGCAACCGGGTATCTACCTGTTACAGGTTTCAGATCCCACGGGAGAACATTCTTTCAAATTAATTAAATGATGCGGAAATAAATAAAAAAACTTCCACAACAGTTTCCGCTTTTCCAAAAAAAAAATAAAAAATAAAAAACCGAGGATGTGTCAATATTTTGATACATCCTTATAATATTTTCCCTCCATGTTAAGCGGATAAAATTTATCAAGATCATTATTCCATTCTCTCATCTGTTATGTCGAGCTTCCCAATGCTGGAAGTAAATGCTTCCCAATGCTGGAAGCAAATACTTCCAGATGTCTGGAAGTAAATACTTCCCAATGCTGGAAGTAAATACTTCCTAATGCTGGAAGTAAATGCTTCCAGATGTAAGCAGATTATTTATGTCATTGCAGGAAGATATAACGAAACAATTATTGATTATAAAAAAACCTCAATCTGTTAAAAATGCAAAGCAGTTACCAATCACTGTAAATAACGGAACTCGATTTGCAGAGCATCAAATATCGCTAAAATGCTTAAAACCAAAGAAATTTTCTTCTTGCTATTCGCAAAACAAGGTTGCATTTACATGTTGCATCTGCAACTGATTTTTTTTTAGAAATTTATTTTGTTTTAATATTTTTTCATATCTTTGCATAAAAATAATTCGATATTATGAATGAAAAAAAATTTTTTTTTAGAAATTTATTTTGTTTTAATATTTTTTCATATCTTTGCATAAAAATAATTCGATATCATGAATGAAAAAATACTATATAAAAATATAATTTTCAAACCTTATAAATTTTAAAATAAGGTTTTTCGGCCCCCCCCCCCCCCCCCCCCACTACGCGCGCAGATATACATACGGTTTGCTACAGGGGAAATAATATTTACCGGATTGCTTCGTCCCTTGCGACGACGGCTTGGCGCTCTCCATGGTTGCAAAAAGACCATCTGGAAGGATG
>JAITJX010000166.1 GCA_031278765.1 Tannerella sp.
CCATTTTCCCCGCTAAACAGCTCTTGAACATAAGTGTATGTGATTTTTTCGCCTTTTGATACTCGCTTTTTTATTGTTATTTTACTGTTGCTTCGCTGAAAGCTGCAATGTGGGGTAAACCCTGATTACAGTAATAATACGCTCTTTGTTACAAATATCAGCTCAATAAGTGCGGGTCGAAGTTTCATTCCCCTATTTTTGTTGCATCCTCGAAACGGGTGTGTCGCTCACTTCGCAGTACACAGCCGCACTGTTGAGATAATTATGTTTTCGGAGGGCAAATGCGGTTTTCTCGGCACAAATATGTAACCGCCGGTGATGCCGGTCATCGTTACATATTTTTTTTGTAATGTTTAATTAATATCTAACGGCTACGAATACAAGCCATGCGACAATTGACAGAAAAGTATCACCGGTTATTCAAAACAATTCGGACGTCGGAAGCAATCATCAACTCTTCGTCGGTGGGTACAACCATGACCGTAACACTGCTTTCCGGCTTGCTTAAAATGATTTCGCGTCCGCGTTCGCCTTTGTTTTTTTCTTCGTCGAAGACGATTCCCATGAATTGCATGTCCTTGCATACCTCGGCGCGCGTACTCCACTGGTTTTCGCCTACCCCGCCTGTGAATACAATGATGTCGGCTCCTCCCATTGCCGCAGCATAGGCGCCGATGTATTTTTTTATACGATAATTATACATTTTAAGTGTCAGCATTGCACGCTTGTTTCCTTCGTTTATGGCGTTTTCGAGGTCGCGCATGTCTGAAGATACTTCCGAAAAACCGGCGACTCCGCTCTTTTTGTTTATCAAATCCAGCAAATCGCTGGATGTAAGTTTTTCTTTTTCCATAATGAAACAAAGCGCTCCCGCATCAACGTCGCCGCAGCGTGTTCCCATGATCAATCCTTCGCTTGGCGTAAGTCCCATTGAGGTATCGACGGATTTACCGTTTTTGATAGCCGTAAGCGATACGCCGTTGCCAATATGCGCCGTTATAATACGCTGGGTCTGACATGACACTCCCAGAATGTCACAGGCGCGCTGTGATACATAGCGGTGACTTGTGCCGTGAAAACCATAGCGACGAATGCCGTATTTTTCGTATAAGTGGTATGGAAGGGGATAGAAACAGGCATAATCGGGCATTGTTTGATGGAATGCGGTATCGAAAACGCCAACTTGCGGCGTATGCGGCAAAATCTTGTTCATCGCATAAATACCTTCGAGATTTGCAGGATTATGAAGTGGCGCAAGATGGGAACATTCTTCTACCATTTCTATTACTTCTTTCGTGATCAAGACGCTTGAAGCGAATTTTTCGCCACCATGTACCAGCCTGTGCCCTATTGCATCTATTTCGTTATAATTCTTTATGCATCCGTATTTTTCATCCGTCAAAATATTGAGTATATAAGAAATGCCTTCTTCATGGGCGGGAATGGCTTTTTCGAGTATTATTTTTCCACCGTTTTTATCGGTAAATTTCAAAAACGAGCCTTCAATGCCTACTTTTTCAATTCCGCCTTGTGCCATTACCTCGCCCGAAGTCATGTCAAACAGTTTGTATTTTATCGAACTGCTGCCGCAATTCAGTACCAATATCTTCATCCTGTAAATTGTTTTAATTGTTAATTTCCGTTTTTTGATTTTTGATTGCAATTGCCTGGTTGGCAGTAATAGCTGCCATTTTATAAATATCGTCGGAAGAACATCCGCGTGAAAGGTCGTTTACGGGCGCTGCCATGCCTTGCAGGACAGGTCCGATGGCTTCGGCGCCGCCAAGACGTTCCACCAGCTTGTAACCAATGTTTCCCACTTCGAGGGAAGGGAAAATGAGTACATTTGCTTTTCCCGCAACTGCGCTTCCGGGCGCTTTTTTAGCGGCAACCATAGATACCAACGCAGCATCGGCCTGCAATTCACCGTCAATTGTCATATCGGGCGCCATTTCTTTTGCAAGGTGGGTTGCTTCGATCACTTTATCGACCATTTTATGGTGTGCGCTTCCTTTTGTCGAGAAACTCAGCATTGCGATTTTCGGCTCTATGCCTGCTATCGCTCTTGCCGTAGCGCCCGAAGATACTGCTATTTGGGCAAGTTCTTCGGCAGTAGGATCAGGTATTACCGCACAGTCGGCAAAAACAATCAATCCGTTTTCTCCATATTGAGGCATTTTTGTAAACATGAGATATGCGCCCGAAACGCTGTTTATTCCGGGAACAGTCTTTATGATCTGCAGCGCCGGACGCAACACATCGCCTGTAAAATTCCGAGCGCCTGCTATTTCTCCGTCCGCATCTCCTGCTTTTATTATCAAACAGCCCAGATACAGCGGGTCTTCAACTAGTTTAGCTGCTTTTTGGGGTGTCATGCCTTTTTTCTGTCGCAATTGCAGCAATAAATCGGCGTATTGCTGTTTTTTTGCATGATTTTCAGGATCGATGATTGTTGCTCCGTCGATGTTTTTTAATCCATAACTATCAGCCAGTGAATATATCTCATCGGGCTTTCCTGCCAGAATAATTTCAACGACTCCTTCTCCGAGCAGTCTGTCGGCGGCTTTGATTGTGCGTTCTTCCGTACCTTCGGGTAAAACAATTCTTTGTTTGTTTGTTTTCGCACGTTGTAGAATGTCTTGAATTAAATCCATATATTGTTTAAACTATTAATTATTTCGATAATATCCGGTACACAGGCGCATTACTTTCCGATGCAAAGATATGGGAAAAAGTTGAAGTTGCAAACTCTACCTTACAATTTCATTTCCCTAATGCTTTATCGCAATCAATATCGACGCCCGACCATGCTTTTTTGCTTGTCCAATCGGCGGCGGGGGCTGTCCAGAACGGATCGTCGGGAGGTAACCCAAGTGCAATGAAGACTGCAGAGCACAGATACAGACTGCCAGTTGAAATATAACTCTCTCCTACCGAAGGTTGATAACCGGCAATACCGATCCGCAACCAACCGTCGGGATCGAATGTAGCGGGTGCATTAATTTGTTTGCTTATAAGACACGTAAGTGCACAACGCACTTGTGCCGGCGTAACTCGTGCAGGTAATAATTTCCTGTACGCCACATCCGAAAGCGCATAAAACGCTCCGAAACGATATGCCAGCGAGCGTCCTATAACGGGATAAGTTCCTTCCGGAGAAATTAGTCGTTCCTGTTCTTCGGCATAGCGGGCATAGCGTAATTTCTCCGTTTCATGTTTAATTGAAGTCTTAATGCCGTGTTTCCTGCAAATTTCGAGTATCTCAAATAACATGGGATGTATGACGAAACTGTTGTAATAATCAAAATGAAACATTTCTCCATCGCCATACCAGCCGTCACCTTTATACCATTTATCAAAACTGTCTATGGCATGTCTGACCTGCTCATATTCCCATTCGCCGTCCAGTTCTTTTAACGCTGCTTCTACCATTGCAGAGAAAAACAGCCAGTTACTGTTATACGGTCTTATCACGCGCGAAGATTTCAATTCTTTAATCACTCGACTCTGCGTTGCTTTATCCAACTTATCCCATATTTGAGTTCGCGCTCTCAACAATCCGTGTGCCAGGAAAGCTGCATCTACAAGAGGTTGACTGCTTCTGTTGAAATTCATGTAATCGGGCGAATCCGGATTAACCGCATGAGTTATTGAGAGGATACTTAAGTCGATATATTTTTTTCTCAATTGTCCTTCTTTTGTTTCATCAACACCTAATTCCAGCCAAGGTGCAATTCCTGTCATAATGCGCCCGAGCGCTTCGAGATACGTACATAGTTTTCTGCCTTCAATATCCTTGTTGCTTGACTCGACAGGCATGTTTTTCCGCAGCTCGCCTTTGGCAAGATTCGACAGCAACGGTTCGGCAATCCGGTCGAGCGCGCACAGCCACACAGAGCGGTCGGGGTTTTCGGAATATTCTTTCGACACTGCCGAAACCGGCATCGAGAATGTAATGAACAAACACAACGCTAATAATTTAATACTTTTCATATTTATATTTTATTTAAATTTAATGTTTTTCATAATTTACGACATATTTATATCCGTTAAACGCAGAAGAAACTATTGTATATCGTTATGCCTCCGTAATATTCCCTGTGCCAAACGGACGGAAAATAGCGTCACAGTAAACGGGCAAACGGTAACACTCCCAACATTGTTGTGACATGCTTCCAATACTGTAAACAGTAAAATCGTTAAATTAATTTTATTCATATATTTTTATAAATTTATTATACACTGCTGCAAAATTACATGAAAATTCCGAATTTCCAAATATTTTGTTGTCAATTCAGGGCAAACGCATTTATATTAAGGTATGCCATTTTTCAACTCTAAAAACCTGAGTTCGATGTAATGAATTAAAAAAATTTAACACATGCTTTTCACAGAAAGAAACACAAAAGTTTAGCCCGAATTTTTTTTCGAGCATTGGCCGATTTATAAATTTAACGTGTAA
>JAITJX010000172.1 GCA_031278765.1 Tannerella sp.
GTCTTTTGATTTGCCAAAAGATACGGTTCAAACGAACGCAAACAGGAATTTATATCACAATTTCCGTCCGCCGATTCAATCATTTTATTGGCAAAAATAACCGAAGCGTGCATATCATCGACTTTGTTTTGATTGTACGCAAGTGCGCCGTAAAGCGTATTACTCGCGCTCATTTTTGCTATCATTTATTCAAATATTTGCGTTCAAACTCGGCTGTCAGGTCCTGAACCTGTTTGTGAATTGCGACTAATTCTTTCGTTGCTTTTTCCAATTTATAAAGAAATGCAAGAGCCTTTTTCTCTGTAAAAGTCGATTTGATTGCCTTTGTAACCTGATTATAATTCGTGCCGATTGCGCGAAATTGCGAATGAAAAGTTGTCAGTCGCATGTAATAATCCATCGCTGCTTTATCGACTTTGACTACTTTCAATTCCCGTTTGAAGATACAGGAAGTGACAAACCGCGCTTTATCCTTCAATCCCGAAGCATCGAAAAGAGCAAGGAATTGAGCGTTGTCTGTGTCGTTCAGATTGAACGAATATCTGTGTTTGCACGGGTCTGCTTTCGGTTTGCGTCCGCCCGAATTGAGATGTTTTTTTTCTGTTGCCATAATTATTTGAAATTAGAGAATTTTCTATCTGAAACCGCCGACTTCGGAGCGCGGTTTTTTCCCCGTAGCATGAAGCGTCGGGGCAAGTGGTTTTCAGGTACTGAAAACGTTTTGAGGTACTCAAAACACAACTTGCCATTTGCCAATGCAAATGAAATCCCGCAAGCGGGATTGGGCGTTAGCCCTGTTGACTTTGTGTTAGCCTTATTGACTTTTGTGTTAGCCGGAATGACTTTGACGGACGGTGAAACTGTCGTCAAAACACAATTGGTCATTTGCCGGTGCAAATGAAATCTGCGACAGAGCGAATTGGACGGCAGTCCTGTTGGCTTTGAGCCTGTCTGAATGGCTTTTCCGGTCTTTAAAACCGGTTTTCGATTCGGATATATACCTGTTTTTCTCATTACTGTAATACTATATTAAAATCCGGCGCAAAATTAGACATGTATTTTCAATAAATTGATATATAGCGTAATGACAAATGATACATGTTGAACGCCAACTAATGCCATGCACCGGAAAAGCGAAAAATATGCCAGTTTTTACGTAAATAAATTTGCAATTACTCCGTAGTTTTTCACTAATTAATTTGGAAAAATTTCAGATGATATGGCATGATATGGCGGTTTTCGGGCAATAATATTCACATCAAAAACCGAACATTTTCTTCAAATTCGACGCCATCGGCTACATGTTGAACGCCAACCGCTACCATTTGTTAAAATATTGAAAAACATATCGTTTTTATATATTCCTTTGCAGAAAATTTGATGAGAAAATTCAGTACGGATGTATTGATGAAAAGGAATAAGGAATTACAAATATAAAGAAATAATGACATGAATAAACAGGAAAGTATATCAAAACAGAATCACTTTTACAGTGAAACAGTGATGTCTGGAATTATAGAAATCAAGAAATCAAGAAATATGGCAATACGGACGCATCGCTGTATGGGAACAAATAAACAAAAAAGTATATCAGGGATGAATTACTTTTATAGCGAAGCAACGATACAAAGAATTGCGGCATTACAGATGTTAATAAGCGCTGTAATACAATTATATATAAGTATTTAGGTGCGAACTCATCGCTATATTGGAATAAATAAACAAAGAAGTATATCAGGGATGAATTACTTTTATAGCGAAGCAGCGGTACAGAGAATTGCAACATTACAGATGTTGGTAAACATTGTAATACAGCCGCATCATGGCATAGAAATAAAGAAATAATAATTCAAATATTTAAATTAAATTAAAGTAATGGAAAAAGAAACATTATTTATCGCTTTCTCCACTCAAAAGGGTGGAATGGGCAAAACAGCCGTTACAGTGCTGATTGCAAGTTATCTGCACTATGTAAAAGGCTATCGTGTGGCAATCATTGATTGCGATTTTCCACAACACAGTATCGCAAGAGAGCGCAATCGCGACAGCGATTTGGTTATGGAAGACAACTATTTCAAACGTGCTGCGTATAATCAGTTCAGCACACTTGGCATCAAAGCCTATCATGTAAAGGAAAGTACGGCGGCAGACGCTATACGCGACGCCGAAAATTTGATGGAAACTTCCTCAAAGTTCTTTGACATCATTTTTTTCGACCTTCCCGGAACATTGAACAGTAGCGGCGTTATCAAAACGTTGGCTTCGATGGATTACATCTTCACTCCCATCAGCGCCGACCGTTTTGTACTGGAAAGTACATTGCAGTATGCTACAATGCTCAATGACCACATTATCAGTCTGGGTAAGGGAAATCTCAAAGGATTGTATTTATTCTGGAATATGGTCGACGGTCGTGAGAAAACACCTCTGTATGAGGCTTATGAACGTGCTATCTCCGAATTGGGATTGCAGATATTGAAAACTTCTTTGCCGGACAGTAAACGTTTCCGCAAAGAAATGTCGAGTGAACGTCAAACAATTTTCCGTTCCACACTTTTCCCGCCGGATAAAAGCCTCTTAAAAGACAGCAATATAGAGGAACTTGTGGCGGAAATATGTCAAACTGTTAAACTGGAAAACAATGGCAACAGGTAAAGACAACAAAAAATCGGAAGATATAGACGAATTGTTTTTGCTGCAATCTATTAAGGAACAGGAACAGCCCAAGGAACAACTGCCGACGGCGTCTTCTGCTGAAAAACCGGAGATTCCGGAACCTTCAACGGAAAAACCCAAAGAAGTAAAAGAGCCGGTCAAACGCAGGCGGACGAATGTTGATTACAGTTCTATGTTCTTGCAAAGGAATGAGTTTAAGACTCGTCAATGTGTTTACATCAGTCAGCGCGTCCATACAACGATATCGAAAATTGTCAAAGTAATTTCCGACAGGGAAATTACAGTCGGTGGTTATATTGACAGTATTTTGGCGGAACATCTCGAAACGCATAAGGATGAAATCATTGAACTATACAAAAATGCGATGTCAAAAAATGATGAAAACAGTTTATACTAATCCCGCATGAAACTTTTTGCCACAGCGATGATGCTTGTCGCCCTTTTCCTGCTGTACCGGATAGCGTATCCGACGAAAACAACAGCGACGAAAAAGGGCGACGACATTCCCGAAAAGAAGGA
>JAITJX010000196.1 GCA_031278765.1 Tannerella sp.
GTACACGGAAAACCATTTTACGTACACGGAAAATCATTTTACGTACACGGAAAACCATTTTACGTACACGGAAAATCATTTTACGTACACGAAAAATTATATTACGTACACGAAAACACATATTTCGTACACGAAAAGCAGCATTTTGTACATAAAGTAAAAAAATATGTACCTGAAAAGAAAAATTCTTTGGAAAAAAAACATACCGTTTAAAAAAAACATATATCTTTGCACACGTCAATAATGATCGTCGCTTACGAAACTTAAACAGCAAACATAAATAAAACCAAAAAAGTAAACCAAAAAAAAGAGTAAAACTATGAACAAGGACTGGATTCCAAAAAATCACGAACAACTCTACGATCAGGCTACACAGTCGATAACTTATCTTACGACGCCCAACATCACGCGCATGGGTTTGAAAGGGTTTCAATCGTGGATTACGGAAACGCTTCAACCGACGTACGCAACGCTTAAAACGGCGTTCGACGACTGGAAAAATCCTTCCCAACGGACCACGCTGAAAACGACAATACTCGTGGATGCGGAAAAATCCTTCAAGGCGATATACAGACGCCTGTACGTGGGAATACTGAAAGAGAATCCGCTGGTGACAAACGCCGACCTGGTTGCAATGGGATTGCCCGAACGTAACGACGGAGAACGCCATGATGCCGACATCCCCAAGACTTCTCCCGCCGCTTCCGTCAAGTTGCCTGGTCCCGCTATCGTAGAAATCCACTTCCGCGACAGTTCGGTAGACAACGCCAGCCGCGCCAAACCCGCCGGAGTTCATGGCGCCGAAATTTGCTGGATTTTGAGCAAAACTCCTCCCCTGAAATGGGAAGAACTTTCCCACAGTTCTTTCGACACCGCTTCGCCTTTCCGCCTCACCTTCGAAGGCGACCAGCGCGGAGAACGTCTCTACTACGCCCTGCGATGGGAAAACTCCCGCGGCGAAAAAGGTCCCTGGAGCGAAATCCAGGATGCCGTCGTACCTTAGATTTATGTCTGAACTTCCGCACCTATGATATACATGATGTTTATGAATTGCACTATCAAATACGATCACTAAAATCTATGAAAAAGGGGGTTCAGACATTTTTAAAAGAAAAAGGAGGCTGTTTCGACAGTCTCCTTTTTTTGCGCCTTCGCATTTAACATCTCCGGCAGGGGATGCGGAAGCGTTTCACTCGCCGGTATAAACAAAATCGTCGTCTTCAAAGAAACCCGATTTGCGGTATCCTGTTATCATGCAGTAATAATCGGCCGGCGCTCCGGCTGTTTCAATATCCTCGAACCAGATTTCAAACTCAATCTTGTCGGCTTTCACTCCGGAGGGCAATTCAATGGCCTTTTCGGTGATTTTCCCGCCGCGAATGGAGATTTTTATCTCATAGGGGGTGTATACGCCGCCGGCGGTTTCGGTCCAGTATTCGTTGTCGGCGTTGGTGCATGAAAATGTTTTTGCAGCCAAATCGCAGTTGGCTTTAACGGTAAATCCCCAAAATTCGGAAGAAGTCCCGGCGGCAGTCCTGTCGGTTACCATAATTTTGTCTGCATCGTCGGCGGCGGTATTTGAAGTCCTCACGAGAAAAGACATGTCGAAATCGGCAGAGTACACCACCCATTCTCCGCACATGGATTCTACGGCCGTTCCTCCCGGATCAATGTCTTGCGTGCAGGAGTTAAAAGCGGCGAAGAGGGTGAAAGCGCAAATGAATGATAAGAATTTTATATTTTTCATAATTTTTTATTGTTTTACGAGTGTGACATTAAATATGTAAGTGGTGGCGTCGAGCATTTGCGCTCCCCACGTGAAGGTGGAGTTTGCCGCATCATAGGCGGGGGAGTAGAGCCTCGCTCCGTCGCCCCATCCGACAGCGGTGTTAGACCATTTCATGTCGATACTTCCGTCGCTGTGCACCAGGATGATGCCGTCATACGCATAGGCTGTTCCGTATGCGGAACCTACCCAGTACCATCCTCCGAGGAAGTCTTCAACATGGTATAATCCTTCGGCAAGCTTGTCGAGATAGACGGTGTAAGGTCCGCGGCTTGAGGAGGCGCTTCCTGCAACGCGTACGATGGAGGAGGTGTAAGCGCCGGACAAATCGCCGGCGAAGGGGTTGTTGAGGTCGGCTACGAATACATTTCTTGTTTTTGTCGTTGAAAAACCTTCGGGGTTTACGGCAATGTATTCCAGAAGGTACATTCCTGCGGTATTGACGTCAACCGTGCCTTTGACGGTCACGGCGTCGGTGATGTCGTCCGTACCGGCGAAGGCGGCGTATCCAGGCTCGACGAATGTAACGCTTTTTTCGACTACGTATATTTTGCCTTCGTCGACGAGGTTGAGTTCTGGCAGGAAGGTGATTTTTGATATTCCGTAGCTGTCTTTGTCTTCATCGTTTATACATGCATTGAAAAATATTAAGAGCGTCGCAATGCCCGACATGAGTAATAATTTATTTATCTTTTTCATATTCATTCCGTATTTTAAGTAAATTGAACATTATTATTTAGCCCACCAGACGGGGTTTTTGATAGCATTGTTTTCGTTGGGTGGCGCATTGACGTTTCTGGAGGTTTCGCTTGCGGGGAAGAGGAATCTTTTTGGAAGGAAACTGCCTCCGAGCTGACTGTTGGCCGAGGGTTTGAGGAAGTCGGGGTATCCCGTCCGGTTGTAGTCCAACCATGCTTCAATGGGCAGGCGAATGGCGGATGCGATCCATTTCTGCGTGAGGATGGCTTTTATCTTTTCGCCTCTTGCTGCGGGGTAGGCATAGGTTCCGTTCACCAGAGGAGCTGCGTCGGCTGCGCTGTGACCGAAATTGAGAAAAGAGGCGTTGATTCCGGCTTCGTAATTGCTTTTTCCGTCTACTCCCGTACGTTCTTTTGCTTCTGCAATCATAAATTCGACCATGGGTTGTGTGAAAAAGTAAACAGGATCGTCGGTTTTCCAGTTGCCTCTTGCGATTTTATCGCTTTCGCTTGAGCCTCCTTCATTGAGCCTGTCGCCGAAGAGCATACTGTTGAAAAGTCCCGGCGTGGATGGTCCGGATTTGTAGATTCCGTCGTAACGAATATCTCCGTTGTTTTTGAGGTAGTCCAGCAATACGTCTGCGGCGCGGAAATTGTCTGTTCCAAGTCCTTCTCCTGCCATGTTTACGCCATAGAAAGGATTGCGTTTGCCCGGTTCGGCGGTAAAACCGTCGATCATGGCTTCGTTTATGAATCCGTAAGGCGAGTTTAAACATTGGGTAAGTTTTGCACTTACGTCGGAGATTTCGGTTTGACGCAAGTATAATTTGAGTTTCAGGGTATTTGCAAAAGCTTTCCATTTGTCCATATCGCCGTTGAAGATGTAGTCGCTGTTTCCTGTTACCGTATTTCCGATGGCGGAGAAATCATTGCTCAGTGCGGCGTCGATGCGTGTTAATAAATCGTCGTATACACTTTGTCCGTCGTCGTATTTTGGCGCGAGAATGCCTGTATTGCCCTGCAAGCTTTCGCTGTACGGTATTTTGTCGAAGAGATCGGCCAGGATGGCGAAGTGGAATGCTTGCATGGCGGTTGCTATGAGATATGTATTCCAGTCGCCGGCATTTTCGGCTTCGTTGATAACGTTTTTATAATCATTGAGCGCTCCGCTGAAGCTTTCCGCCCACATCCAGTTGAAATCCGTAGGTTGTGGATTGTAGTCGTTAATGGCATTGTATTGATTACTGGTGAAGTTTTGCGAAAAATGTTCCGCCCAAATCGAACCGTATATCATGAGGTAATTGTTGTAAAAAGCTGCGGTAGACATTTCGGCGATGGGAAGCACCATTTTGTAGGGTGCAGAGGCGGGATTGTTCGGGTCGGTATTCACATCCAGGAAGTCGGCGCAGCTGTTGCATGTTATCACTACGGCCGAAAAGAATAATAATAATATAAGCTGTATTTTTTTCATATTCTTCATTTTGTTTTTATATTAAAGAGATACTTTTAAGGAAAAGCCCCAGCTGCGGGTAGCAGGATAGGAGGAAAATTCTCCAAACTCGCTTTCGATGGTGTTACCGAAAGTAGTTACGTCGGGGTCAATAAATGTATTGCTTTTGGGTAGCCACAAAAGCATGTTGTATCCAATAAGGCTTATGTCGATATTGGAAATCGGAGTGTTTTTATACAGCGCTCCTGGCAAACTGTAACCCAATACTATTTCGCGGGCGCGGAAGGATGTTTTATCAATCAACGAGGAGGCTTCTCCTTCCAGACCGCCGTTGTTGTAGAAGGTGTTGATGTTTTGAATGGCGATGGGGGTTGTGTTTTCTACATAAATAATATCTCCATCGTCATTTCTTGTTTCTCTAACCGAATTGGGAACGACGAAAGGACGGCGGTCATTGTATGCGGTCCGGATGTTGTTTCCGACGAAATCGTTGATGTTGGCCGTTCTTGAGAAGAAAAGTCCTCCTTTCCTGTAATCGAATGCGGCGGCAAGATAGATGCCTTTATAGTTTACCTGCGTAGTGAATCCCATCGTATAATCGTGTTGGAAAGAGCCATATTCTTCTTCTCCGGAGGTTGCGATGGGCAGCCCGTTAGCGGAAACGATTATTTTCCCGTCATCGGTTTTACGCACGCCTGTTGTTCTGAAATATCCCATAGGTTTTCCTTCGGCGGCCCAAATGCCGGAACCGCTGAATCCTCCTATTTGGATTTCTTCCAACACGTCGTCGAGCATTTCGAGTACCAGATTTTCGTTTTTGGCGTATGTTATGCCTATATCCCACGTGAGGTCGGCGGTTTTCACCGGAATAAATTTTAACTGTACCTCGACGCCTTTGTTTTGCACATCTCCGAGATTCATGTATGCCGAGCTGTATCCTGTTGAAGTTGGTATTGATACGGGCATAATCTGGTCTTTTGTATTGCGTTTGTACCATGCAAAGTCTACGGCTATGCGATTGTTTACAAAGCGCAAATCGGCGCCTAATTCAACTTCCCGCGTCATTTCCGGACGCAGGCTGGCGTTTCCGATAGTATTGCTGACTTCGTAGGCGTTCAATCCTCCGAAGGGGAAGGTGACATCTCCTCCGAAAGGCATGTCTACCATAGCGGATACCATCACCGACTTTAGGACATAAGCGCTGGGGTCGTTACCGGTTACGCCATAATTGGCGCGTAATTTCCCGAAAGACAATATGCTTTTCACGGCGGGGAAGGTTTCGCTTGCCAGCCAGCTGATACCTGCCGCGGGATAAAAATAGCTGTTGCCTTCTTTGGGTAATGTTGACGACCAGTCGTTTCTCGCGCCCACATTCAGGTATAACATGTCTTTATAGATGAAGTCAAATTGTCCGTACATTCCTGTCAACCTGCGTTGAGTGTATGTCTGGCTTACGGTGGGTGTGCTCGACGTATTCCTCACGCTGTAAAAACCTGGAAGATCGAGTCCCGTAACCTCGGTGTAGTGTGAGTTGGAATATTGACTGTTGATGTTGTATCCCAGCAATCCGTTCAACGAAAAATCGTTGAATTTGGATTCAAAAGTCAAGAAGGCGTCAAGATTTACTTCATTTCTGTAGCCATTGCGTACATAAACCCATCCGGGATCAGAGGTGTTGCCGTAATTCTGGCTCCATTCGTCCGGATTGATAATGGCAGTCCACTGTTTGGTACGGTTGGAATAAAAATCTTCTCCCAGTCGCGCAGTAAATTTTAAAGTTTTGTAAATCGGGATTTCTACTTTCAAATTGCCGTAGACATGGTCTTCGTTGTATTCATTTCCGTCTTCGTTAAGCGTCCAGTAAGGATTAACGATTCCGTATTGCGTATAGTAACCGTTGATGTCATAGAAGGGGCTTTTATAGTCAGCCATGTCTACGATACTGAAATCACGCGGAATTTGCATGATGTTGTTAAATACGCTGTATCCCTGTCCTCCTCCTACGGCGCTCACCGCTTTTTGATTATAGGTGATGTTAGAGGAGATAGTCATGTATTTGCTCTTATGAGAGCCGTTGAAATTAAAAGTATTACGGGAATAGGAATCCACGTCTGTGGGGACAATGCCATCATCGCTCATATTCGAATACGATACATAATAAGTAGTGGCGCTGTTGCCTCCGCTGATGCTGACCGTATTGCTGTAAGTCAATCCTGTCTGGTAGAAATCCTGAATACTGGAAGGTTGGCCGACAAAAGGTTTATACTGTTGCTGACCGTTGATTATGCGTCCCCATAAGCGATCTTTGCCGTCAAATTTAGGTCCCCAGCTTCCATTTTCATCGTAGGCAAAATGCCCCGACCATCCCTGGCCATAGTCGGTTTGATATTTCAAAACAGGCATGTAATTTGTGAATTTCACCGAGCCGGAATAATCAATTTGCAACTTCTCTTGAGCCGATCCGCTTTTGGTTGTTATAAGAATTACACCGTTGGCGGCTCTTGAGCCGTAAAGGGCGGAAGCGGCAGCTCCTTTAAGAATAGTTACATTTTCGATATCATTGGGGTTGATATCATTGATAGCATTACCGAAGTCAACGGGGTTATAAAGAGCGGTGGCTTGCAAAGCATTGTTGCTGATGGGCACGCCATCAACTACAAACAAGGGTTCATTATTCCCTTCGATAGAAGAATAGCCTCGCAAAACAATACGCGACGATGCTCCTGGCGCGCCCGAATTGGAGGTAATGGAAACTCCTGCTACTTTTCCCTGAAGAGCATTCAGGGCTGAACGTTGTCCTGCACGTGTCACCTCTTCACTGTTAATTGTAGAAGCGGCATAAGATAAATTCTTCTCGCTTTTTGTGATTCCCAGCGCCGTAACCACCACTTCGTCCAACATCTGTTCGTCGTGTCGTATCACGACTCTCATGCCTTGCTGCGCCTTTTGTTCTACGGTATACATTCCGATCATTGAAAACACCAGCGTCTGTCCTTCGGTAGCCGCAATTGAAAAACGACCGGTAACATCTGTCGATGTCCCCGTCTGAGTCCCTTTTACTAAAACGGATGTCCCAACAACAGGCTCGCCCGTTTCATCGACCACCAGTCCCGTAACATTTTGCGTTTGGGCAGCCATAAAACAAAACGTCGAAAATAATCCGACAATTAAAAATTTCATTCTTTTCATCATACTGTCACTTCATTTTAGATTTATAATAAATTAATTATACCCTTCATACTGTATTATCATAATGTACAAATAAATTGTCCCTTTAATTGTTACAACAACCGGTAAACAATCAACCGGTAAACAATAATTTGAAACAAAATCTTATACGATCAATTATATTCTCGTAAATTTGTTGCAAAGATATTTATAAATTTTATTATTGCAAATTTTTTTTTTTATTTTTTTGTAAAATTAACCCGCATTACACGCCGCATACGGTGAATCTCCGTTTCAGACAAGATTTTGCGATTCGCCGGATTAGATATATTGTTTCCAAATATTTTTCTTCTTTTTTAAAGAAAAAAAATCAATTCCGTCATAAAAACAGGCGAGCTATCCGGATTGATTACCGGATTGCGCTCGCGAAACAATAAGAAATTAATCTGTTATTGATTGAAAGTGTCAATATATCCTTTCGGAAAAATAGTCGGCCAGCAGGAGCAGGCTTGCACGGGCTTCGGAGGCAGGGAAGTCGCTGATTATTTCTATGGCTTTTCGTTTAAATTCCATCAATTGTTTTTCGGCATGTTCGATACCTCCGTAATGCTTTGCAAAAGAAATCAGCGAAGAAACGTTTTTCGTCGTGAAGTCTTGATTGTTGATAATATTCATATAACGGGATCTGTCTTTTTCGCCGGCATTTTTCAGGGCAAAGAGCAGCGGTAATGAAATTTTTCCTTCGCGAATATCATTTCCGGTCGGTTTACCGATTTTAATGTCTTCGCAATAATCAAACATGTCGTCTTTGAGTTGAAAGCAATATCCCAGATATTCGCCGAATTGACGGCATTTATCGATCGTTTCCGCAGAGGCGCCGGTCAAAATGGCGCCTATTTCGGAGCAGGCCGAAATCAGTGTTGCCGTCTTTTTATAAATAACGGAAAAATATTTTTCTTCGCAGTATGAACAGCTTTCGGCATTATCTAATTGCATCAGTTCGCCTTCGGAAAGTTCGCGGCAAACTTTTGCAATGATACGTATCATGGCAAGATTACCTGTTTCAACGGCTTTAATCATTGTTCCGGCAAGCAGGAAATCGCCTGTCAGGACTGCAATCCTGTTATCAAAAACGGCATTCAGCGAGGGCACTCCACGTCTTTGCTTCGTGTTGTCCACAACATCGTCATGAATAAGCGTAGTAGTGTGCAATATTTCGATTAACACGGAAGCATCAATCGTTAGCGGGGAAATATTGCCGGTAGCTTTCGCTGCAAGCAGCAACAATAGCGGACGTATATGTTTTCCTTTTGACGAAAGCACGTAAAGCAATGCTTTCTCAAGCAAAGGTATCTCGGTTTGAACGACCTTTGAAAAATTTTCTCTAAATTTCTCAAATTCAGGCAAGACAGGCTTGATTATCTGTGATAAATCTATCATATCATCTTGGTTATAACAGCACAAAGATAATCTTTTTAGAATAAAGCGCAAAGAATAAGGGAGTGCGGCTAATTCTTTTTTTTATTGTTTTTGTTTATTAGGCATCTGCCTGGAATGGGTTAAATGGGTTTTTGGGCTGCTATTGTTTTATATTTTAACCGTAAAATGCAGGATTGCCGGTAATTTCGGCGCATGTCAGGAATGAGGTGATGGATACGCCTAACATTCCGTGAAGATTCGGATTTTGACCGGTCAGAAACAGATTGGCGACAGGTGTTCTTGGAGACAGCATGGTTGTTATCCAACGGTTATAATCTTTGCAAATTCCGTAGGCAGAACCGTGAAAGGTGCCGGTATAATCTCTGTATGTCAGCGGGGTGCTTGTATAAACAGCCTCTACGCAGTTTTTTATGTTTGAAATATGATTCGAAACAAATTCCAGAGAGTCAGCCGCCTTTTGTTTTTTGAATGACAGATAATCCTTTCCTCTCCTGCCTGTTTGGGTATTTTCCCACAATGCAACTTCTTTCCAGTGAAGAGGCGTGATTACATCAATATTTGGGGTGAAAGAAGAACCATCTTCCGGGACTTTAAATGAAATCAGGGCGCATTTATTTTCCTGATTTTTGATACTGTTCCAGAGATTGCATTTGTCGTATATAAACAAATTCCGGTTTAGATAAGGGATCGAATTTTTTTTCAAAACAAAATGAGCCGTAAACATTCCGAAGGAATTGTGCAGGTTATTGATTCTTTCACGATAAATATTCCTTATACAGTTACTTTCGTCAATCAAAGCCAAAAGGTTGGCAGGGTGAATATCGGAAATGACATAATCGGCAGCGATACGGTATGTCCCGTTTATTTCGACTGCAATGATTTTTCGGTCTTTTTCTACAAGTTTTGTAACATTCGAATTGGTGAGTACGCTTCCGCCATTGGTTTTTATTTGATTGACCAAAGTATCGGCTATTAGCGAACCGCCGCCTTTAAGCCGGTAGGCGCTTTGAATAAACGAGCTGTTTATCTGCGCAAACGTGTAAAGCGGCAGGGAGGCGGGATTCAGTTCCATTTTGAGCGAAGCCCCCGACAGCACGTCGATCAGCAGGGGATCATTTGTAATTGATTTCAGGAAATCATAAGCAGACGAAGAAAAAAGAGCCGTTAGAAACTTGTCGGGTTGTCTGTTGTTCAGGATATCAAAAATACTATCCGATACTTTTTTCAAAAAAGATACATACTGGTTTAGCCTTTCCTTCTCTTTGGGGAATTTTTGCGACAGCGATTCTGCAAAATTTTCATAACCGCTGGCAAACATGAACGACCGGCTGTTGATAATTATTTCATCAAATCCTTCGCTGTCTAACCTGTGCCAGGGCAGATCCATCAATCCGAAATAATCGAAAAGTCGATAAAGCGGTTGTCCTTCGTCCAAACCGCCGGCATAGTGAAATCCCGTATCCAGTTCTGTATTTCCGCGTTTGAAAGATTGCAGGCAACCTCCGGAGTGTGAATTTTTTTCAAGTACACAGACGTTAAATCCCTGTTTGGAAAGAATACAGGCGCATTGAAGTCCTCCAAGCCCGCTTCCGATGACTATTATGTCGAATTTTGTCACAGATTCTTTATTATCAGCGTAGAATTTGTTCCGCCAAAGCCAAAGGAATTTGAAAGAAACGTATTAAAACGTTTTTCAATGCGTTTTGAAGGAATGTTTAGTTTTGCAGAAGCATCATCAGGATTTTCAAAATTCAGGTTTGCAGCGATAAAATCGTTTTTCATCATCAAAACGGAATAAATGATTTCGCTTGCGCCTGCCATCCACATCTCGTGTCCGGTCTGTGATTTTGTAGAGGTTACTTCCGGCCTGTAAGCGTCAAAAACCGCATTGATTGCGAGCGCTTCGTTGCGGTCGCCCACCGGCGTGGAGGTAGCATGTGCATTGATATATCCGATTTGGCGAATATCAATTCCCGCCTGTTTGATTGCCATGCGCAACGAGCGGCTTGGTCCATCCACATTCGGTACGGAGATATGGTCGCCATTGGAGGAAAAACCATAACCCAGAATTTCGGCAATAATCGGCGCGCCACGTTTGACCGCCGATTCGTAGTTCTCAATTATCACAGTAGCCGCGCCACCGCTCGGTACCAGGCCATCCCTGTCTCTGTCGAAGGGACGCGAAGCTTTTGCAGGTTCGTTTTCGCGTACGGAAAAAGCGCTTATACCGTCGAAACTGCCTACCGAGAGCGGATTGACTTCCTGCGCGCCGCCGCACATCACAATATCCTGCAGCCCGTTGCGAATCAGTAAAGCTCCCAAGCCTATTGCATGAGAGCCGCTTGCACATGCTGCCGAAACGGTCATATTCATGCCTTTCAATTTAAAAATGCAAGACAAATTCATTGTGACGGTTGAATTCATGGATTGAAAAATCGCTCCTGCTCCTATCAGCGTGGTATCTTTTTTTTCGCGCATAATATCGGCGCTGTGGACAACCGGCTCGGCGCTGCTGTCGTTTCCGTAAAAAAGTCCGATTTCATGATTGTCTATATAATCGCTGTCCAGGCGTGCATTTTTCAGCGCTTCGACTGTCGCCATATAAGCGTATTTTGCCTGTTCGGGCATGTAAACACGTTGATTCCTGTTTAAAACTCTTTTTAAATCGGGTACTTCCAAACATGCCGTTAATGCCGACCTGAATCCGGCTTCTTTTCTTGCAGGGTCAAATATGATTCCCGACTTGCCACAATAGAGAGAATCCCGCACCATGTCGATATTTTTTCCCAGGCAGGAATAAATTCCCATTCCCGTAATTACCGCTTTTTTGTTCATATTGTATTTTTCTTATTATGCAACGCCGGCAGACTCCGTTTAAAGTTGGTCAGGGCGCGTGACGCGTCTGCGAGCGGATATTGAGCATTTATGGCGGGTTTATTCTTTTATTGTTATTTCTACGCTTTTTAAATTTTTGTCTGACGATGAATTTCCGTACAGTATCTGGTATTTGCCCGCTTTTGTTTCCATCGTTTGTTTTTCGTCGTTAAATGAATAAAATGCGTCCGGTTTGAGCATCAGTTCGGCAGTTTCCGCGCTTCCTGCCTTTATGGAGATTCTTTCGAATGTTTTTAATGTTTTGACGGGCGCTGCGGGGTCGTTGGGATTTTTGACGTATATCTGAACGGTTTCGTCTCCGTCGGTTTCACCTGTGTTTTCCACGGGTATGGTTATTTTTAGCGTCTCGTTTTTATTTATTACCGTTGAGGAGAGTTGGGCGTCTCCAAATTCAAAAGTGGTATAGCTTAGTCCGTAGCCGAATGGATAAAGGGGTTCTTCCGTCATATAGCGGTAGGTACGTCCTTTCATGCTGTAGTCTTCAAAATCGGGAAGTTGTCCGGTCGATTTATAAAATGTTACGGGCAATTTTCCCGACGGGTTATAATCTCCGAAGAGTATGTCGGCGACGGCTGTACCGGCGGTTTGTCCTCCGTACCAGGCATTGAGGATGGCATCGGCATTTTCGTTGACATCGGTCAGCGCCAGCGCGCTGCCCGTACATAAGATAAAGATAACGGGTTTGCCGGTTTGTTTCAGTATTTTAAGCATATCCTGCTGTATTTGGGGGAGGTCGATGTTTGTACGGTCTCCTTTTTTGAAGCCATCAATCTGTACGGGCATTTCTTCTCCTTCGAGACGCGGCGACAATCCGCCGGCAAAGAGGATGACATCAGCGTCTTTGACTTTTGCTGCCGTTGCGTTGAAATCTACCGGCGCGCCGATGGTATCGTTTTCGTCTGTATGAACGATGTTACCTGTATGGTCGCAGCCTTTTTCGTAGATAATTTCGGCTTGCGGGATTTTGTTTTTGATTCCTTCGAGGATGGTGACCGTATGTGAGGGGAAGCCGTTGTAATTAGCCCACAGCATTATTGAATCGGCGGCATTGGGGCCTGTCAGAGCTATTTTTACGATATTTTTGTCGAGTGGGAGGATGTTGTCGGCGTTTTTCAGCAGTACGATGCTTTTGCGCGCCATTTCGAGGGCTTTATTGACGTGTTCTTCACATTCTACGATGCTGTATGGTATTGAGGCGTAGGGAAGGAGTTCCTGCGGGTCGAACATTCCAAGTTTCATGCGTCCTGTAAAGAGTCGGCGCAGGGATATGTTGAGTTCTTCTTCCGTTATTTTTCCGTTTTTGACGGCGTCAAGCAGCGCGGTGTAGCTTGAACCACATTCCAGGTCGGTTCCTGTGCGAACGGCAGCCACGGCGGCGGATTCTTTGTCGGGGTGTGTCAGGTGTCGGTTTTTTCTCCAGAAGTCGTCGATGGCTCCGCAGTCTGATACGACGATGTTTTCGTATCCCCAGCTGTTACGCAGGATATCGACCAGCAATTTATTGTTTCCGCAGCAAGGTTGTCCTTCAAAACGGTTGTAGGCGCACATGACCTGTTGTACGTTGCCTTCCTTTACGAGTGTTTCAAAAGCAGGCAGGTAAGTTGTATAAAGGTCGCGTGGCGACACGTAGACGTCGAAGCTGTGTCTGTTCCATTCCGGTCCGCTGTGTACGGCATAATGTTTGGCGCAGGCCTGTGTTTTGAGATATTTCGGGTCGTCGCCCTGGAGTCCTTTAACGCAGGCGAGTCCCATGCGTGCAGTCAGGCAGGGGTCTTCGCCGTAGGTTTCCATGCCCCGTCCCCAGCGCGGGTCGCGGAATATGTTGATATTTGGCGTCCAAAAAGTCAGTCCCTTATAGCGGTCGTATGCTTTGTTTTGTTGATAATCGTTGTATTTTGCGCGCGCTTCGTCGCCGATTATCGTGAAAGTTTCAAAGAGCGCTTCGTCGTCGAAGGTAGCCGCCAAAGCGATGGCCTGCGGGAAGACGGTAGCTTTGTCGGCGCGTGCAACGCCGTGCAGCGCTTCATTCCACCAGTCGTATGGCGGTATGCCGAGCCGTTCGATGGCCGGCGTGGCGTTCATCATCTGTGCGACTTTTTCTTCGACGGTAAGATGTCCGAGAAGATCTTCCACGCGCTCTTCTATGTTTAGCGCGGGGTTTTGAAATGCAAACTGGTACGTTATCTTTTCCTTGCATGAAGGCAGGAATGAAATCCACAGTAATAATATGCTCAGAGGTGCATATAATGTTTTGAATGTGTTTCTATTTTTCATAAGTTATATATTTTAAATTTTTAAATTTTCAAGTTTCATCTGTCAGTTCCGGTCTCAGGCGTTTGGTTCTTTCCTGCGCCTGCCGAAAGCGCCATTCCCGTATTTTTCGTTCGTGTCCCGACAGCAGTACGTCCGGTACGTTCCAGCCTTTGTATTGTGCGGGTCTGGTATAGACGGGCGGCGCCAGAAGTCCATCCTGAAAGGAATCCGACAAGGCGCTTTGTTCATCTCCGATTACTCCCGGGATCAGTCTTACGGTGGCGTCTGCAATAACGGCGGCAGCAATTTCTCCGCCGGTCAGGACATAATCGCCAATGGATATTTCTTTCGTAATCAAATGTTCACGGATGCGGTGATCGATTCCTTTATAATGTCCGCACAAAATTATAATATTTTTCATCATCGACAAAATATTTGCCGTTGGCTGGTTGAATTTTTCGCCGTCGGGAGATGTATAAATGATTTCATCATACGTCCGTTCGGCCTTCAGAGATGCGATGGCTCTGTCGACCGGTTCTATGCGTATAACCATACCGGCGTCGCCGCCGAAGGGATAATCGTCTATGCGGCGCCATTTATCGGAGGTATAATCCCTGAGATTATGCAGGTGTATTTCTGCAAGTCCCTTTTCACAGGCGCGTTGCAGTATGGAACAGTGTAACATTCCGTCTATCATTTCCGGCAAGACGGCAAGAATGTCGATGCGCATGAATATATATAATTTTATAATGAAACTTACGGCAAAGGTAATTAAAAATTAACACATCAGGCGTCAGTTATCGACCGTTTCCTCTCGCTGGCGTTCGATTTCGCGCAAATTGGCTTCATATTTTTCCTGATGCTGGCGGTTGATCACGCTCACGAGGTCTTCGGTGGTAAGCGGCATCGAGAAGGTGGGCTGTGGACCGAAGCGGGGTTCGTCGTCTATGTGTCGCAGGAAGGAAGCTTTGATGACGAACTGTTTGCCATGCGAGCCTTTGGGCATATAGATGTTGTTATACAGGCGGGTAGTTTGCCGGCGGAGAATTTCGGTGACGCCATCAGCGGCAGATATGATGACTATCAGCGCATGGCGTACGCCATGCGGCCATCCGTGCGCCGTGAGCGCAGAATTTTCGCCGACAGCCTGATCGATGACCACGCGGATGACGTCTGCGCTAATGATCGAGACCTTCACTTCGGCCAATACGTCGGTAGCTTTTGCGCGACCGTGGTGTCCGCCCGCTTCGCCAGGCAGAAGAAATCCGAGCGTATGCACGTCGTCGAGCGTCATCACACCGGCGTAGTATTGCGCATATGCCCAGATTTTTATTTCCTTGAGACACAGATCGACGGTGGTCTTAAGCAGGGTGTTGCGCTGGGCGCGGTCCATAGCAGAACCATAGACCGAACGGCATTTGGGAATCAGCGTGGAGAGCTTTTTACGGTTTTCTGCAATCTGAGAAAACGCTGGGGGCGTTTTCCACGATGTATGCGCCTCGACGAGGACAGTCAGGTTGTTGATGTTGTCATACCTTTCTTTAATGGATCCATGCCAGCGGCGGGCGGTGGAAAGCGTCTTGGCGGGAATATCAAAATATGTGATCGCCATAGTAGCGAAGGCGGTTATGCCTCCAGCAGACAAGACATCGCTCCAGTCTGATACGAAGGCGAACAATACATTTACATGGCCGGAAATATCATCGACCAACAAAACTAAAATTTGTAATAAAAATTCCATAATATTGACAATTAAATAAGTAATATGTTTAAATATAAAAAATGCAAGTAAATATTTCCTGTTATCCCGTACGGGATGGTTTTCATCCCGTACGGGATGATTTCTATCCCGTACGGGATGGTTTCTATCCCGTACGGGATGGTTTCTATCCCGTACGGGATGGTTTCTATCCCGTA
>JAITJX010000047.1 GCA_031278765.1 Tannerella sp.
ATCCTGTATATCTTCGGCACATTCGCCTCCACACAGGAAGATATTCATCCACGTTTGAATGATTTCTCCATATGTATAACTCCCCTTTTTCCCCCGATTTCCAAGCTCTGTATCAATGAGTTTTGATAATCCAATATTTTTAAATTCTTGATTTACGAAATATATTCCTCCGAAGGTACAACCTTCTGCAATAATGATGTTACAAGATTAATATTCCTTTCCGTCGGCAAAGTTGCATCTGTCCAGCAGATGGTGAAGCCTCTGCGTTCCATGCCTCTGAACCATGTCATCTGGCGTTTGGCGAATTGATGTATGGCCGTTTCGAGTTGCCGAACCATTTCCCTGTAAGACAGTTTTCCCATAATATATTGTGTAATATATTTATATTCAAGTCCGTAATAAATCAAGTCTTCCGATTTTATTCCCAAATTAAGCAACGAGTGCACTTCGTCAATCATTCCTTCTTCTAACCGTCTGCGAAGTCGGCTTGAAATGCGTTCACGACGCAGTTCCCGATCTATTTCAAGTCCGATAATCAAGCTGTTAATCGGTTTAAATTCAGTTTGTTCAGGCGCTTTCGTTTTGTAGTATTCTTCGATTTCAATTGCCCGGATAGCTCTTTGTACGCTATCCATATCAGTTTTGTTGTGCAGTGTTTTATAGCAAGAAAGTATTTTTTCAAGTTCGGACAGTGTTTTTTCTTTTAATGATTCGCGAAGCTGCTGATTGGGAGGCACGTCAAGTAATTTGTAACCTTTCAGTACCGCTTCGATATACATTCCTGTACCGCCGCATAAAATAGGAATTATTTCTTTATTTTTCAAACTGTTATATACTTTAAAAAAATCGCGCTGGTATTCAAAAACGTTGTATTTTGTGCCGGGATCGCAAATATCAATCAAGTGATAAGGTATTTTTTTTTCATCAATTGTGTAATCTTCAAGGTCTTTACCTGTTCCGACATCCATATTACGATATACTTGACGCGAATCGGCGCTGATAATTTCCGTATCAAGTTGGGCTGCGAGTTGGGCTGCAAATTGTGTTTTCCCACAGGCAGTCGGTCCTAAAATTGTTATTAATTCGTAATTCATAAAAAACCGTACCCCTATCAACAAGGGTACGGCACAATACAAACTTTAATCTAGTTTCTCAACCGTTTACTGTCTTCATATGGGCAATCAAATCAAGTAATTTAACAGAGAATCCCCATTCGTTATCATACCAGCTAACTACTTTTACAAAAGTCGGGCTTAATTGAATACCTGCTTTTGCATCAAAAATAGAGGTACGGGCGTCGCCTATAAAATCCGAAGATACAACAGCGTCTTCAGTATATCCGAGAACACCTTTCAATTCACCTTCCGAAGCTTCTTTCATTGCTTTGCAAATTTCTTCATAAGTTGTTTCCTGAGCCAGTCGTGCCGTCAAATCGACAACCGAAACGTCCAATGTAGGAACACGCATTGACATACCTGTCAATTTGCCATTCAACTCGGGAATTACTTTACCTACTGCTTTTGCTGCGCCGGTGGATGAAGGAATAATATTACCCGAAGCTGCACGACCGCCTCGCCAATCTTTTGCCGAAGGACCATCAACTGTTTTTTGAGTGGCTGTTGTTGAGTGAACAGTAGTCATTAACGCTTCCAAAATACCGAATTTCTCATGCAATACTTTTGCAATGGGAGCGAGACAGTTTGTTGTACATGAAGCATTTGATACAAATTGTTCGCCTTTTTGGTATGTTTTGTTGTTTACGCCGCAAACGAACATGCGGGTATCGTCTTTAGAAGGACCGGATAAAACCACATATTTAGCGCCTGCATCAATATGGCTTTGCGCTTTGTCTTTTGAAAGAAACAAACCTGTTGATTCAACGATATATTCAGCGTCTATTTCACCCCATTTCAAATCTGCGGGATTCCTCTCCGACGTAACGCGGATTGCGTTTCCGTTCACCACCAATTTACCGTCTTTTACTTCAATCGTCCCGTCAAATTTGCCGTGAATAGTGTCGTATTTCAACATATATGCCATGTAATCTACGTCAATCAAGTCATTAATACCTACAACCTGAATGTCATTTCTTTTTTGTGCTGCACGGAAAACCAAACGTCCGATGCGACCGAATCCGTTAATACCTACTTTAATCATTCTTTTAAAAATTTAATAGTTAATATTCTAATTTATAGATCTTTTTCTAATGTGATACCTTTTTTTCGAGTACAAAGATACAATTATTTTTTATGCTAATGTATAATAAACGAAAAAAATATGCTTTGTAACATAATATTTTTTTCATGTGTAATTTTATGCTCATAATACTCTGTTCTTTTTCTTTGTAAATATTTTTGCAATCAAGCCTTTTGCCGTATTGATGCACCAAGTCAAAACGAATGGCTGAGCAATTTCCCACACTATCGGCACCAATCTCTTACCGATGATCAGCCAGTCGAAAAATGTAATAGGTTTTTCCAGAGACGTTTTTTTTATGTCTTTTCCCGAAGACAATGCCGGTTTTTCTTTGTCTTTCTTTGATTTATCGGAGGCAGGAAAGAGTATGGACGTAAATCCAGAAATTATTAAACTTGAAGAATTGTTGCGAATATAAACGAAGTCTTTACCTAATTTTTTTTCGTATACTTCTATAAGCGCTTCAAGTTGTGCCTTGTCATGCAGCAATTTTTCAATAGCCGAGAGTTTATTTTTTCGGTTCATCGTTTTCTTTTTCTGAAATTGCTTCTTCTGCTTTTTCTTCGTAATAATTAAAAGCTTGGATTATCTTATTCATAACGCTTCGCTGAATACGTTCCCTGTTCAAGATAATTATCACGACCTGTATTGCATACAATATCAATATGATTCCGAATCCGAGCGTAAACGAACCAAACCATTTGCTCAGGAAAAATCCAAATACCAAATGTATAAACAAAACAAATATCAATGTGACAGCAGACAGCAGCAAACCATACGACAGGAAAGCAATTATCTTGCTTGCCTGTTCGTATATGTTTAGCTTTAACAGTTCAAATCTCAGTTCCACGTACTTTGTAACATCTTCTTTCAAGTCGCGAAACACTTGTTCGGCATCTTTTTTCATAAAAGACGCTTGTCTATTCTGCTACTTCTGCGTCCTCAACCGTTGTCCCGGCGGCTTTTTGCGCCTTCTCTTTGTATTTGTTTACCGTCGCATTAAATCCTTCTTTGATCTTTCCTACAAAAGAACTTAATTCATCAACTATTTGGTCTTTTTTGTCTGTTGCAGCAAGATATCCGATAGCTGCACCTACTGCCGAACCTATTAATAATCCGAGCAATAATTTTGAATCTACATAACTTTTCATATTTCTTTCAGTTTTTATAGTTAATTGTGCAAAGTTAATATTTTTTTTTGTGATGTGAAAAAAAAAATCAGTATTTAGATTTATTTAACATTTATTGTTTTTTGTTGATTCATATTCTCGAATCGCTTTATTTTTACGAAATTATATCATTTTTTTTTTGTTCTGTAAATAATTTTCAAAAAAAATATTATTATTTTTTTTGTTTATAAATTTATTGTATAATTTTGCGTGTCAAATAAGGAGATAATTTATAAATTTATAAAAAATGATAACACGTAGGAACTTTTTAAAAAGTACAGCCATGGCTTCGGCAGGGCTTGCGATGAGCAGTATAAAACTCAATGCAGCAAGTTACAGGCAAATAATCGGCGCCGGTGAAAAAGTAAATCTTGCTTGTGTAGGCATAGGTTTTCGCGGCAATGAAATTATCAAAGAGTTTGAAAAAACAGGTTTGGTGAATGTGGTAGCTCTGTGTGACATTGACATGGGTGCGCCTCATACGCAGGAAATTATGGCTAAATATCCGAAAGCAAAGCTATTCAAAGATTTTAGAGAGATGTTCGACAAGGCGGGTAATCAGTTTGACGCCGTATGTGCGGGAATACCTGATTTTGCTCATTATCCTGTTGTTATTCATTCAATTAAGGAGGGAAAACATATCTATGTTGAAAAACCGATGTGTCGCACTTTTTATGAAGGTGAATTAATGATACAGGCAGCAAAGAAATATCCGAAAATTGTTACGCAAATGGGAAATCAAGGCCATTCGGAGGGGAATTATTTTCAGTTTAAAGCATGGAAAGAAGCAGGAATCATCAAAGATGTTACGGCAGTAACGGCACACATGAACTCGGCACGTCGCTGGCATGAATGGGATTCGAGAATATTCAAATATCCGGAACCAGATCCAATGCCACCGAGCATTGACTGGGATACATGGAATATGTCTGTTCGTTACCATGAATACAGTAACAAGTATCATCGCGGCAATTGGCGTTGCTGGTATGATCTCGGAATGGGCGCTTTGGGTGATTGGGGAGCGCATATACTGGATACGATTCACGAATTTTTGGAACTTGGGTTGCCATACGAAGTTACTCCGTTATTACTCAAAGAACATAATGATTATTTTTATCCGAAATCATCAACTTTGTTATACCGTTTTGCAGAACGTCCGAAAATGCCGGCTGTTGATATAACCTGGTATGATGGTTTGGATAATATTCCGCAAGTACCGGAAGGATACGGAACATCCGATATAGATCCAAATATCCCAACCGTTGCAGGCGGAAAACTGCAACCTCTAAAGTTAAATCCGGGAAAAGAAATTTACAGCAAAGAACTGACTTTCAAGGGTGGCTCTCACGGAAGTACATTGTCAATAATTCCTGATGCAAAAGCAAAGGAAATAGCGCCGAAATTACCGGAAGTTCCGAAATCGCCATCCAATCATTTTGCAAACTTCCTGCTTGCATGTCAGGGAAAAGAAAAGACACGTTCTTCATTTGAGATTGCAGGACCGCTTAGTCAAGTGTTTTGTCTTGGCGTTCTGGCACAAAGACTAAATACGAAATTGGAGTTTGATGTAAAGACAAAACAGATAACCAACAATAAGTTTGCCAATTCAATGCTTATCGGCGAACCGCCGCGCTCGGGTTGGGAAAGTTATTACAAAATATAATTATTATATATGTTAGGATGGTATTAAAGTTCAGTTTTCATTAAATTAGTGTTTTGGGGAAAAGGGGCTAGTGATAGTCTCTTTTCTTTTTCAAGCCGCATCCCATTGTTTTTTAATCAATTCAACGGCCGCCGCTGCCGAAACGTTTTTGTCTTCAGCCTTGCTGCCGCATTCCAAAGAAACGTATTTATCGAAACCTATCATTTTCAAACCTTTGAAACCATCAATATAATTGTCGGTTTCGCCGTCTTCACCCGGTATGAGGCGTCGTTTACGGCTGGCGATATGAACGTGTTGCAGATATTGGCCGGCTGAAAGGAATGCGCCCATATCGGAAGTTTCTTCCCAAGTCATGTGCCACAAATCACCCAGGCACTTGACACCCGGATTATTGATGTCGCGACAAATTGAAGCTGCATCGGCAAGCAACCGTAAATAAAAAGTTTCGCGGCGGTTAAGCGGCTCTAGAATGACCGTTGTACCCTGTTCAACTGCGAATTTTCCTAATTCGTCAAACCATTGACAAAGGAAATTACGTGTTTCCTGCGTATGAAGCATACATGGCTGCTGGTTGTTAAATGCCGGAACGATAATTACGCCTGTTGAGCCGAGTTTGCCGGCTGCCGCACATATTTCCTGCATCGAATCGCGACATTCGTTACGAACGGCTTCGTCCGTCGATAGCATGAATCCCTTGAAACCGGCGCAGATTGCGCTGATTTTGATATTCCTGCCTTCAAGCGCTTGCTTCAATTCATCAACGCGGGAAGCCAAGCCGTTCCCACTCACTTCGAGTCCTACAACGTCGTGCTGTTCCATGAAATCAAGTTTGTCTTTGAGTGTCTCGCCGTTAATGGTCCATTCCTGAAAGGATATATTGAGTTTTGCATTGGCGCTCAGGTCTTTTGTTCTTGTCAGGGTTGCATCCGTTTCGTCGGTTTTTCTGAGACCGGTTTTCCCTGCACATGCTGCTACACCAACAAGCGCCGCGCTTCCGAGCGACGCTTTGATGAAATTTCTTCGATTTATGTTCATAGCATTATTTTTTATTTATCGGAGCGCCCGGAACCGGAACAGTAAATCCCGTCATGTCCATTTTTCCGGTAAGACTCAAATCTTTCGGCGTTAAGTCAAGTGGAGCGGCTATCAAAGATTCCCAAGTCGTTTCATTTCCCGTATAGGCAGATTCACGTCCCATGATTGCAGCCATGGTTGAAACGGCTGTTTCCGAAGCCTGATCTATTGGTTTCCCGGAACGGATATGGTTAATCCAGTTCACTTGTTCTAATACATACGCGCCGGTTTCTTTGAAGTTTGTTTTTTCCGCTTCGTAGTCATATTTCCATATTGTCTTACCTGTAAGGTCTTTTATTTCTCCTGCACTACTCCACGAACCTTTGGTTCCTTGAATATATTCGTTTACGTTAGAGGGACAACCATTAATCTGACGACACATACTGTGCAGGTGTATCCCGTTTTCCATTGTAAAATCAACACTAAAATTGTCATACTGGTCACCTGTAATACGGCGATGACGCGAGCCGAATCCTATTGCCTTTACAGGTTTAAGTCCTGAAAACCATGTGAATACATCAATATTATGTACATGCTGTTCAACGATATGGTCACCAGAAAGCCATTTCCAATTTACCCAGTCACGTATCATCCATTCGCAATCACTCCATCCTGCCTTACGTTCGTTATACCACAGCATGCCTTGATTCCAATAAACAACACCTCCTGTTATTTCTCCAATCGTTCCTTCCATTATTTTCTTATACGCTTCGACATAACTTCTTTGATGGTGCCGTTGCGTTCCCGTTACGACGCATAGATTCTTCGCCTGTGCCTGTTTTGCCGTAGCCATGATAAGCCTGTAACCGGCGGCATCGACGCAAATAGGTTTTTCCAGAAAAGAATGTATGCCTTTTTCAGTTGCATATTGGAAATGTATGGGACGGAAATAAGGTGGAGTGACAATTAAAACCACATCTACTCCGCTGTCTATCACCTGTTTGTAAGCATCTAAACCAACAAAACGCTTGTCCTGAGGAATGTCGATATTTTTTTCTTTTTTTAAAGTATCGGCAAGTCTGTCAACTTTGTCTTTGAACGTATCACCTAAAGCTGTAACGGTTACACCGTTTGCGGCTCTAAGGAAATTCAGTGTATCGCCGCTACCTTGACCGCCGCAACCGATGATTCCTGCTTTTAATTCTTTACCGTCGGTTGCCTTGTCCGGCAATTCGGGGATGTAATAAGATCCCGGTTCTTTGAGTGGGATTAATTTGGTTTTGCCTGCATTTTTCCCGTTAATACCCGAACAGGAAGTCAATACGCCGTTTCCTGCTCCTACCATTCCTGCTGCTCCTACCATTGCGGAACTTTTGAGGAATGTACGTCTGTTAATACTGTTTTCTTTCATATTAAAATTATTTTTGTAAATAAATGTAAATTAAAAATATTTGTAATTAAAATGTTTACTTAGTTATATTCGCAAACGATCCTGAATCCGATTCCCCGAACGTCCGAGTACCACCAGATACTTTTTGGTTGCTGTGGGTCAGTTTTGAGCCATTCGTCATGTCGGGTATGCGAGCGTGCTGCGCAACGCACATCAGCTGCATCGGAATTATATAAACCGCCACGTACAACCCATTCTTCACCTTCGGTAGCATGCGGGTCGGTAACTGTCTCGCTTGTTTTGCCATAAGCATCTGGAGAATATTTGTCGGAGCAATATTCCATTACGTTGCCAAGCATATTTTTCAAACCGAACGGATTAGATTTCACTTTATCAGGTTCTTGTGTGCGATTTTTACTGTCGTTTGCATAAATGACATATTCGCTTATCACGTCTGTTTTCGCTGCAAAGAATTTGCGCATGAATCCTTCGTTTGAAAAATCTTTAGGCTTGCCTTCAAAGAAATACGGCGTTTCCGTACCTCCGCGAGCGGCATATTCCCATTCGGCTTCGGTTGGCAGGCGATATTTCTTTCCGGTTTTGAGTGACAGCCATTGACAGAATGTTTCGGCTGCGTAATGTGTCATCGTTATCGCAGGTCGCGAACCGGTGCCCCAACCCTGGTCGGGAGAACCGAATGGCGGAGTGGGACCTGAAACGGCATCCAAATCGGGACGGCTGTTATTTGCATAAATTTTTTCGGGGAGCGTGCGTCCTTCGCTCATGGTATTTGCATAAAAAGCAAAATACATATCCCATGTAACTTCCACTTCAGCCATGAAAAACGGGCTTACGGTAACATTGCGTACCGGCGCTTCGTCCTCCTTGTGAAAAGCCTCTTTTTTGTCGCTTCCCATCCTGAAAAAGCCACCTTTTACAGCTATCATATTGAATGAGACAGCTGTGCCGGGTATATGTTCTGTGAAATCGGAAAATGAAGTAACAGGAGTAGCCGAATCAAATTTTTTTTCTAAAGAGGTGTTTATCTTTACGCTCGGTATTCCGGTCATACGACCATGTTTGTAATTAGGATTATAGTGTCCCGCGTCAAGGTGACAACTGATACATTGAAGGTTGAGTTTTTTTTCATTTTCGTCGTAATAGAGGTGAGCGGTAATACCGTCGTCGGTAATACCTGTCGGGAAAAGGTTTTTGTGACATTCCTTGCACGATTCGTTAGGAATATATTTCACGGCATGTTCGAGTTCAGATTTTACATCCCATTGAAAATCAGTGCTATCCTTTGTCAAATATCCCCACAGATCTTTTATTCCGAGTTTTGCTTTGGCCGAATAGTGGTTCCATGTTTGATTTTTTGGAGGCAGGTGACAATCAACGCAATGGGTCATGACGCCGCTAGCGTTGTTTACGTGCATCGACAGTTTCCAGCTATCTTCCACATGAGGATGAACATGGCATTTCATACACGATTCGTTGCTAGAATAATATACGGAAACCTGATATGCGGCAATAAACAATGAGAAACCAACCAATAGCCCCCCCAGAAATATCCACTTTTTTTTTCCGTTTTTCTCTACTCTACGATTATATCTCTTCATTATATTATATCTCAACTCATTCAATCCATTTAACCCATTTAGTATCATCACTATATCCCGAAGCAACCATTGTTTCTATAAACTGCAATCCTCTGACGCCATCGTTAACATTCGGAAAATCAAGCATTTCCTGCGTTGGCGTTTCATTATGGCTGCGAGCATTTACCGTCAATGCAAAGTTACGGTATATATTGGCAAAAGCCTCAATAAAACCTTCCGGATGCCCGCCCGGTACTCTGATGTTCCATTTGGCAAGGTTGCTCAGATTTCCGAAACCGTTTCCTATTCTTATTTCTTCCGAGGGTCTGTCCAACCATTTGGCATATAAAGTATTGGGTTCCATTTGTTGCCATTCGAGGCCACCTTTTTCTCCGTAAACCCTTATTCTGATATTGTTTTCTTCACCTGTGGCTATCTGCGTTGTTTGCAAAACTCCGGTAATACCGTTTTCAAAATGCAGGAATGCCGCCGCATCGTCATCAATCGGTCTGTCAGGAACAAAGGCTTTTAATTCGGCGCATAATTCAATGACTTTCTGTCCTAAAACATATTCGCACAAATGCCATGCGTGCGTTCCAATATCGCCCACGCAACCGCCTTTTCCGGACAGTTTGGGATTGGTACGCCAGCCCGCATTGTTATTTCCAAGTAATTCAATACGTTGTGCCAGCCAACCTTGTGAATATTCTACAAAAATACGACGAATTTTGCCTAAATCTCCTCTTTTTATTCGCTCCTTTGCCTCCTTTACCGCCGGATAGCCAGTATATACATGTGTTAATGCAAGTATCCGACCGTTTTTCTCAACTTTTTCCTTCAACGATTTTGCTTCTTTGAGAGAAAAAGTCATCGGTTTATCTATCACTACGTTATAACCGCTGTCTAATGCCATTGCTGCCGGCTCGTAGTGCAGATGATTCGGCGTTACGATCGTAACAAATTCCATACGTTCATTTTCAGGTAAAAGAGCCTCTTTTTCAAACATTTCGTGATATGTCCCATAAATACGGCTGTCTGAAACCGAATAATAACGTCCCGACTTCAAAGAAATTTCAGGATTAACACTGAAGCAACCGCAAACCAATTCAATTTGGCTTTCCATCAGGGCTGCACGAACGTGAACGGCACCAATGAAACCGTCAAGCCCACCGCCAATCATTCCCATACGTAATTTTTTGTTCTCCATGTTTTTACGAATTTTAAAACTTATAATTTATGCCTTTTAAGCGCATAAAGATAGCAGTTTTAAAATAAATAGCAAAAGAAAAATGAAAAAATAAAAAAATGTATTATCTTTGTCACATATTTATGGAGCGTCAGAAAGAAAAACAAATGGTTCTCAGAACCGAAGATCTAGTGAAAAAATACCGTAATCGAACGGTAGTTAATCATGTGTCTGTCAATGTAAAACAGGGTGAGATTGTCGGCTTGCTCGGTCCTAACGGAGCGGGTAAAACGACTACTTTTTATATGGCCGTAGGGCTTGTTACGCCAAACAATGGGAAAATTTTTCTTGACAGTACGGAAATCACTGATTTTCCGGTATATAAGCGTGCACGCAGAGGAATAGGCTATTTGGCGCAGGAAGCCTCAATCTTCCGTAAAATGACGGTCGAAGACAACATCAAGGCTGTTCTTGAAATGACAGACAAACCGAAAGATTACCAACGCGAAAAGATAGAAAGTCTCATCGAAGAGTTTGGGTTGCAAAAAGTTCGTAAAAATCAAGGCGATAGGCTTTCGGGGGGCGAACGTCGTCGCGCCGAGATTGCACGCTGTCTGGCTATTGATCCGAAATTTATTATGCTCGACGAACCGTTTGCCGGCGTTGATCCTATTGCCGTTCAGGATATTCAAACGATAGTCGGTAAGTTAAAACACAAAAACATAGGAATCCTCATTACCGACCACAATGTACATGAGACATTGAGCATCACTGACCGTGCATATTTGCTTTTTGAAGGAAAGGTTTTATTTCAAGGCACAGCCGAAGAACTTTCCGAAAATCAAATTGTTCGCGAAAAATATCTCGGTCGCGACTTTGAATTGCGCAAAAAAGCAAACTTTTGATTAATAATCATGCTTCGGATTGTAGCAACATTATTTACAAGTTATGCTTCCAGCATAATATACAACAATTTAAAACGAAGTATGGCACGCAAATAAATAAACAATGTTTTTCGTTATTCTGCAAAACAAGCAAGACAGCGTCTATGCAAAAGCCGGAAATCCGTGTACGAATATTTTTTTTATTCATACGAGATGGGATTAAATTCTTGCGAGGATAAAACAAAAAAGCGTTTTTTTAAATTAAACTCCTGCGTTGTTAAATCATCCACGTATGTGTTTAAAAAAAATTCGCACGCTCCGACGGGCTATTTTCGCTTACCTTTTTCATGGTTAAACATACTATTCTCTTAATTATCAATAATATGTATTTTTTATTCAAATTTTAACTCAGTTGGCCGATGCTTTTTTCGGCCTTGTAAACGTATTTTTCTCCTCCATTTCGGACAAGAGAATCCTCTTGCCTGTCTGTGGTGCAATCTCATAAGTATCAGTATGTTAAATAAATTTTCTTCCTAATCTTTGCAAAAGCAAGTTGCATTCACATGTTGAATTTATAGAATTAAAAAATTGTATCCGGATAAAGTTTGTTGTTTTCAGATAATACTTTTATCTTTGTCGTTTCTTAAAAGAATTTAACTATGAAAAGGATTTTGTTCACATTCGTGTTTTTTTCCCTGATAATAAAAGTTTCAGGTCAAATTTCTATTGAAAGTATTCAGGATAGTATTAACTATCAGCTAATTGCTTATCCACAAGAAAAAATGTATCTTCATACCGATCGCAATTTTTACGTTCCGGGAGAAAAGATTTGGTTTAAAGCATATCTCGTTGATGCCGTAACACATCAAGCGCCTACAAAAAGCAAATATGTTTACGTTGAATTAATCAATTCTTCCGATTCGCTCGTCGAGCGGGTTATGATTCGTCAAGGTGCCGACAGTTTGTATTATGGAAATATTTTTTTATCGGAAATAGTTCCCGAGGGATTTTACACGCTTCGCGCCTATACACGCTACATGGAAAATATGGGTGCAGAATATTTTTTTAAGAAAAACATACGAATCGGCAAGTTAAATTCCGGAAAAAACGATGATAAAAAGAAGAAAAAACTTGCAAACAAAGATTATGATGTAACTTTTTATCCGGAAGGAGGTAATTTGCAGGAAGGAAAACTGTGTATTGTGGCTTTCAAGTCGCTGAACGAGAGCGGTCGTTCCGAGGATATTACGGGAACGATTACAGATGAGGTGGGAACAATTGTTTGCAATGTAAACACCTATCATTCGGGAATGGGAAATTTTACCATCGCGGCAGAAAAAAACAAAGAATATTTTTTGAAATGTATAAATGGAAAAGGTGTGGAAAAAAAATTCAAACTTCCACCAGCACGCAACGGATGTTCGATAAAAACTTCAAGAACGGGGAGTAATTGGTTTGTTTCTTTGGTGAAATCTTCTGATTTCACCGAACAATCGCTCTATTTACTTGTCTATAGCAAAGGTGTCGTCCTTTATTTTGCACCGTGGAATGACAAGAAAGAATATTTGTCGTTTTCAAAAAAGAAGCTTCCCGCCGGAGTGATACAAATATTGCTTTTGGACGAAAATATGAACCCGTTGAGCGAGAGATTGATTTTCAATAAAAATGAAAATGAAACAAAACTTGCTTTTTCTACCGATAAACCGGTTTATGAAAAAAGAGAAAAAGTGAATACGGATCTTTACATTTCTGACAGTGAAGGCGTTGCTTTGTCGGGCAACGTATCGGTAGCCATTACCGATGACAAAGATTTTCAAACAGATACAACAACCACGATTTTATCGAGTTTGTTGCTTTCTTCCGAATTGAGGGGATATATCGAAAATCCGGCATTTTATCTGAAAAATGATTTGAAATCTGTTTTCGCACTTGACATGTTGATGATGACGCACGGTTGGAGAAGGTACGATATACCGGAAGTAATTAAGGGAAAAAAAGAATACCCTGAATATGCGTTTGAAGAAACAAAGTACATTACGGGGCAGGTGAAAAGTTTCTTACTGGAAAAACCTGTTGAGAACGGCGATGTAACAATGCTGTCATCATCCGGAGGTTTTGGCATGTTGACGACAAACTCTTTGGGATACTTCAGTTTTTATGGATTTGATTTTCCGGACAGCACCAAATTTTTCATTAAGGCAAATAATAAAAAAGGAAGTGAAAGCGTTCTGTTATTCGTCAATCCCGAAACTTTCCCCCGGCTTCAGCACATCTCCGGTATTCAGGATTTGACGGAAGAAGATTCGATAGATGATGGCAACGCTTTTATTCAAAAAGCCGAACTGCGTGCGCAATATGATGACGACATGCGGGTTATTCATTTGCCGGAGGTTGTGATTACCGGCAAAAAAAAGGTTGCCAAAAGAGATGAAATACGATTGCAGAACTGGATAAACGCTGGTTCCGACGTTACAATTTACAGGGAGGATATTGAGAAAAGGCATGCGCACCGCGTTTCCGATCTGCTTCTCACAGTAGCCGGCGTAAGAGTATCGGGGAACGGATCAATTACAATCAGAGGCGCTTCTGGTCCGCCGCTTATTTTGATTGACGGAATAGAGACGGAAGCCATGAGCGGTTTTGATCCGCTGGAAATGGTTACTGTTGAAGATATAGAAAGTATAGATGTATTCAAAGGAGCAAACGCGGCAATTTTCGGAATGCGCGGTGCAAACGGCGCTATCAGCATTACCACAAGGCGTGGGAGTACAGATATTGCTTCAAAACGTCCCCTGAATTATGCTTCTATTTCACCGCTGGGATTTCAAAAGCCGGTGGAATTTTATTCTCCCAAATACGATACGCCTCAAAGCAAGCAATCGGTAAATCCCGATTACAGAACGACAATATTCTGGAAGCCGGATATTTCGATTTCCAGCGAAGGCAAAGCCTCTTTTGAATTTTATACTGCTGACTTTCCGACAACTTATTCGGTTGTCATCGAAGGTATTTCCTCCGATGGTCAAATCATCAGACAAGTAGAAAAAATTGAAATAAAATGATCGCTCATCTTACCAGCGGAAACTCACAAATCCTTAGCGTTGTGCAACCGTATGGTATCAGCGTTATTTCTTCCACCGGAGAATTGCTCTGATTGACGGAATAAGGGACGGGACCTGCCATTTCATTATATAATTGCCATGAGGGTATTTCTTTTGCTTTTACCTTGATTTGTATCGGGGCGTTTTCCGTATTCCAGAAATATGCGGATCGTTGCTTTAGCGTATCTGTTTTGATTTCGAAATGTTTGGACA
Source organism: Tannerella sp. (assembly GCA_031278765.1). Classification (GTDB taxonomy): domain Bacteria; phylum Bacteroidota; class Bacteroidia; order Bacteroidales; family Tannerellaceae; genus Tannerella. The sequence continues at coordinate 14,415 of JAITJX010000047.1, forward strand.
TATTTTCTTCATCGAAAAAAAGGATTCCGTAATTCCATTTTGCAGAAGAAGTTACTTCGTAATAATATTTTCCATAACGTGTTTTTTCCTCTTCCGGAAATTCTTTCTTTTCCCATTTTTCATCTATTTGCAAACCGTAAACCAATGGACCGCGTTCGACAGCGATAGAATTTTCATACCAGCGGCTTACGGAAATTTCCACAGGTAAAAACAATTCCACCTTGTCACCGTTTTTCCATGAACGGCTCACAATTGCCACCGTGCCGCCTTTTGCCGTCCGAACTTTTTCGCCATTGACCGATACCGATGCTTCACGGCACCATTCGGGAACGCGCAAATGTAACGGAAACTCAATTTCTTTCACTTTTTTATCCGGCAGGAATATAGAGAAAAATATTTTATCATCCATCGGATAATACGTATCCTCAATTATTCGTATGTTACAGCTGTTTCCAACTTTTGCCGTTACTTCGGAAGGAGAATAGATAAAAGCCACCAGACCGTTATCTGGAGTAGCATACCACAGGTTTTGAGTAAATTTAGGCCATCCTTGGTGCATATTGGAGGCACAGCACGGATATCCGGTTAACAATCCGAAACAGATATCGGTACCTCCATGTCCCGAATCTTCATAAAAATTATGTGAATGTCGCGTAATCATCACCTGATTGACTTGCTGAAAATATTGTTTATCCATGAAATCGTCAGTAATCTGCGCAGGCAGTGTGTTAAACGCTATTTTTTCCAGATGATCGGCAAAAGCGATGTCTCCTGTTATTTCTATCATTTTTTCAAGCGAGAACATTAATTCCACAGCCGAGCAAAGTTCTGAACCTTGCGTTGGGTTATTTCCGTGCAATCCTTCATCTCCGCCATACATTCCCTGGGGCTGACCGTTATATTCCCTGATGTCGACAAATGCTTTTTTTACTGCTTCAATATATTTATTGTCAGGATGTTGTTGGTAATAAATAACAGGTTCTTTTATTCCCTGCGCCAAATTTACGCAGTGTATGGTATTCAAACGCCTCAGCCTGTTTCCTTTTAGAAACATATTGACAAAGTCATAACTTTGTTTATGCAGCAATTCTCCCAATTCAAGAAGAAAAGCATCGCCCGTAATATTGTATAACCAATAAACAGCCTGAAGATTATCACCGGCTCGATATTCAGCCCAGAAAGTCCATTTCCCCAGGGGAGAGGTCGGCAATGTTTTCAGTTGATAGCGAAAATACCGGGTCATAAAGTCTATCACACGATTGTCTTCTGTTGCCGAATGATATTGCTGAAGTATTTTAAGCGCCACCATTCGCGGCCACCAGTCTGCCGAGTTATTACGCTGCAATCCCGGTTCGTTGGGGTAATCTTTTGCAGGGCCGAAGTATCCATCTTCGCGCTGACTGTTTAACATCCATTCAATCCACGGCTGAACTTTTTCCTTTAATGTTTTATCATCAAGGATGCAAGCTAACGGCAACAGTCCGTCAATCCAGTAAGGACCGCGTTCCCACTGATCACCGTCGCCACCCAGCCAGCCGTTTCTCGTTCCCATAACTTCCGGATATAAAATGTCCATTTGTCCGCTTGCGCCTTTTTTTTGACGTTCAAGCATTTCCAGCAACCAGCCCCGCGCTTTTATATTGCCTGACGGAAGTTCCATATAAGGCTTTTGGCGTAAAGGATAACGATTGTTTGGATAGTTTGGGCATCGAATATCATTTCCTGCGAATAAAAAACCGAAATTTGCCATACAGGCAATTGTTGCAATTGTTTTTATAAATCTTCGTTTCATGGCTGCTGTATATTAGACCGGTTCTATGCCTTGTTTCTCCAGTAATTTAAGGCTTAGATCTTTGAGTTTGAATTTTTGTATTTTACCGCTTCCCGTCATGGGAAATTCATTTACGAAAAACACATATTTGGGTACTTTGTGACGCGCTATTTTACCGCGACAAAAATCTTTTACAATATCTTCCGCAAGGTTTGCACCATCTTTTTGTATAATAAATGCGCCGACTTCTTCTCCATATTTTTTTGATGGTACGGATGCAACCTGTACATCTTTTACGCCTTCAAGATTGTATAGAAATTCTTCGATTTCGCGAGGATAAATATTTTCTCCACCCCTGATTATCATATCTTTAATACGTCCTGTTATGCGATAATAACCGTGTTCGTCCCTAACGCCCAAATCACCCGAATGAAGCCAGCCATCTTTGTCGATAACTTCGGTAGTTGCAGTCGGATTCTTGTAATATCCTTTCATCACAAGATAGCCGCGACAGCACATTTCACCCTGCACTCCGACCGGACATTTTTCTCCGGTTTCGGAGTCAATAACGGCAACTTCCGTAAATGGATATTCACGACCGACCGTTGTACAACGGGTTTCAAAAGAATCTTCAATTACGGAATGCGTCATACCCGGCGAACTTTCTGTCAAACCGTAAACGCTCGTGATATGGGTAATGTGCATCTTTTCCGTGACGCCACGCATTACTTCGACGGGACAAAGCGACCCTGCCATAATTCCTGTCCGGAGTGAACGAAGGTCGAACATATCAAACATAGGATGGTTCATTTCGGAGATAAACATGGTCGGAACGCCGTACAATGCCGTACAGCGTTCTTTATGGACAGATGCGAGCACTGTCAGCGGGTCGAAGCGTTCAACCATCACTTGTGTACAGCCGTGCGTCAAAACATTCATCGTTGCCAGCACAACACCAAAGCAATGAAATAAAGGTACGCAGCAGCAAAGTTTATCATCAGTCGTAAAGTGCATTCCTTCACCCGTAAAATATCCGTTATTGGTTATGTTGTGATGGGTCAGCATTACGCCTTTCGGGAAACCTGTCGTACCGGAAGTATATTGCATGTTCACAACATCATGACACTTAACTTTTTTCTTTTCGTTTTCAAGCAGTTCATCTTCAATATTTCTCCCAAGCAACAGAATTTCGGCAGTATTGTACATCCCGCGATATTTTTCCTGTCCTGCGAAGATCACGTTTTTAAGTTCCGGAAAACGTTCGCTTTTTAAATAACCGCGCTGACTGTTTTTGAGTTCCGGAAGCATTTCGTAAACCATATCGATATAACTGCCGTCAAACACTCCTTCCGTTATACAAAGGGTTTGGATGTCGGAATCTTTTACGAGAAATTCCAGTTCGTTCTGTTTGTAACTCGTATTTACCGTAACAAGGACGGCGCCGATTTTTGCACCGGCATAAAGAAACGTAAGCCAGTCCGGCACGTTTGTAGCCCAGATTCCGACGTGGGTGCCGCACCTCACTCCTATGGATAGCAGTCCTTTGGCCATGTCGTCCACACGCGCATTGAATTGTTGCCATGTGAACCTCAGATTCCTGTCGGAGTAAACAAGATATTCTTTATCAGGCGTATGTTCTGCCCAGTATTCAAGCCATTCTCCTATTGTTTTTTCCTGTAATTCCATGGTTAATATGGCGTATAAATCACTCCGATAATTTTTGCAGGATTGTCGTTTACGGCATGGACATGATGTGCTACAATAGAATCGTAATAAATACTGTCGCCTTCATTCAAAAGATAAGTATTTTTGCCGTAATTGATTTCAACCGTACCTTCGATGACGTATATAAATTCTTCGCCTTCGTGTGTGGAAAACATAAAATCAGTTTTCCTGGACGGCTCAATATTAATAAGAAACGGTTCCATGTGTCGCCCTGATTTGTCCTGCGATAACGAAAAATACGACATGTATTTGTGTTTTGTCATCGCATTATTTGTAAATCCGATGCCCCTGTTTCCCATTCTGTCGGATTTTCTGCTCATCACAGGTCCAAGTTCAGCCTGGTCGTCAAGGAATGTACCCAGTCTGACGCCAAGCACGCGTGCAATTTTTATGAGCGGCGCAAGCGAAGGGAAATCTTCATTACCTTCTATTCTAATAATCTGTTCCTCAGAAAGCCCCGAACGATTGGCCATCTCTTCAACAGAGATATTTTTCATTTCTCTGAAATTTTTGATTTTTTCGCCGATTATTTTATTTTCTCCCATTTTAGTTACAGTTCTATTGTTTTTTTGCCGCAAAGGTAATATATTTTATTAAAACAACAATAAAAAGGTACAATGCAAGGTACAATTGGTTATTCCGGACCTCTTGAATTAAAAGATATTTGGCAATAAATATAGCATTTCAAAAATAGAATTAGCCGTTTTATATATCCTTTAAAAGCACCTTATTATTAGGTTCGTACATATCGTTTCGCGTTTTGAGCAAAGCAATCCATTTTGTGTTGTATTTATCGTGAATATCGACATAAAAATTTTCCGAGCCAAATCCGTCTATTTTACTCAGTAAAAAACCGACTGTTATTTTGTTAATATCCAATGCCGGCTGATAATAAATAATACTTTCATCTTCAGAAAGTCGTACTTCGGCGATGATGTTCAGTTCCGTCAAAAGATACAAAATATCTGTTGTTAAGCGGATGGGTATTTTTGTTTCGTCCGAAAGTTCGTCGGCGGTCAGCGGTTTCTCTTCGTTCTCAAAGCGTTTAATGATTATTGACGCTATGAGAATCGTCAAAAAATCTTTGTATCTGCGACTTACATTTTTACTGTCCCGCTCGAAACTGAATTTTTTAACGTTTTGAGAAGCGTAAGCTATTTCCGCGCCAAAAAGCGTGAGCACCCATGAAAGTTGCAGCCACAAGAACAAAAGCGGCAATGCGGCGAAACTACCGTAAATGGCATTGTATCTGCTTACCCAAATAATTCCGTTGATATACAGATTTTGAAATACTTGAAATGCACAACCTGTTACAAAACCAGCAGCCAGAGCATTCGGGAATCTGACCTTTGTATTCGGAACAATCATGTAAAGCGCCGTGAAAAAGAGAATTGTAATCACATAAGGGGCAAGATTTAAAAAGAAGTCTGCTACAGGGGTCAAAAATACGTATTCTTGCAAAAATGTATTACTTAACGTCGTAATGAACAAAGACAAACCGCTCGAAATCGCCAGCATTGCCGGTAACACAATGAACATTGCCATATAGTCGGTAATTTTTCGTTTTAACGAGCGTTGCTGTTTAATTTGCCATATTTCATTGAAAGTAAATTCTATTGTAGAAATCAGATTATATATCGTATAGAAAAGAAATATAAGTCCTATCCCGATAAACACTCCTCCCTGCGACATGCTCAGATAGTTTTCGGCAAAATCAAACGCTTTCACAAGTTCCTTCGTATGACCCGGAAAGTAAGTATATAAACTGGTACGAATGGTTTCTCTCATTCCAAATCCGGATGCTACGCCCACAACAACTGCAAGCATCGGCACAATCGACAATATTGTACTGTAAGTCAGTGCCGAAGCTCTTGTATCTATATCATCCCGTTTAAATCCGCGGACAGCAAGAATTATCGTCTTGGTAATATGGATATAAGAACTTTTGATTCCCTGCATATCGTTTTCGGTAAGCCGCCAAATATCATACGTAACGAAGCGAACAAACCACGCAATCCACTCGCTTATACGTATAAAAATATTTCTTTCACCGGAAAAAGTATTTTTTAACGCTGTCAATAATCCGAGAAAAAAAACACTCCTGCCGGATTCTTCCTGTGTTTCCTCAATACGTTCCTCTAAATCCGTCTTTTTATCAACCATATTATTAACTTTATAAAAAAGCAGCCTACCTGTAAGCCGGGTTCTGTTCATCATGCTTCATGGGGCTATGATGCGCCTGTCATTTATCTTGATTTGCCATTGCTGACAAATTCCATAGCAGTCTACCCTCCGACATTGAGCGAGCAACTCTATATGCGTCGGTTTATTTGACCTTACAACCCACGAAGCGTACTGACCTTCCGGATTTCGCCGGAAGCGGTAAGCTCTTACCTCACCTTTTCACCCTTACAACTTTCTTTTCTTTCAATATTCCCATCCTTTATTTTATAAGGGAAAGGATGAAAGAATACTTGCGGTTATTTTCTGTTACGCTATTCTGCCCTCGCGAACAGCTTCCCGTTAAGAAGCGTGGCGCTCTGTGTTGCCCGGACTTTCCTCCCGTTTTATTTCGCACGAGCGACAGACCGGTCTGCTGCCGACGGGCAAAAATAAGCAAAAAAGAACACAAAACAATGAATTAAGACGAAAAAAATAAAATCACAGCAAACATCGCGTTTTTAATTCCTGAAAAAATGTCCGTTTTTTTAAAGAATGTCCGTTTTTTTAATACTCTTTCTTTCCTGACAACATGTCATATCAATCAAACATACCAAAAGAAGACAGTGTGGGAATTTTTATTAATAATTGTTAATGTGAAATTTTATCGGTTAAAAATATTGAAATTTAAGATTGTCCGAAAAATATTTGTATAGTTTTTGAGTTGGAATTTAAAAAAAAATAATGATTTTAATTAAAAACAATAGAATTATGAATAAATTTTGGAAAAATTTGATGTATGCCACTTTAATTGTGTTGATTAGCGGCAGTGTTGCTGCATTCGTCACTGCTAAATTGATGAAAGAAAAAACAGGCATGAACCTGTTAACGGGAGATAACAGTTCATCTGTTTTTAACCAGCCACTGCAACAAGTAATGTATTCAGGCGCGGCAGCTGAAAACACTGATTTTACATATGCAGCCGATAAAACCGTCCATGCGGTTGTTCATATCAAAGTGTCAACTACTATTTCAGTTGGACGGCAATACATTGACCCATTTGAATTTTTCTTCGGTTATGGCGACCAGAGACCGCGTCAACGACAGCGCACCGGCTCTGGTTCGGGCGTTATCATTTCGACCGACGGTTATATCATTACAAATAACCACGTAGTTGAAGATGCTGACAGCATCACGGTTACACTCAACGACAAACGTTCTTTTACGGCAAAAATCATAGGTACGGATCCAACAACCGATATTGCATTGATAAAAATAAATGCAACTGATTTACAGCCAATCACATTTGGGGATTCCGAAAAATTAAAAGTTGGGGAATGGGTGTTGGCAGTGGGAAATCCGTTTGATTTGACTTCTACCGTAACAGCAGGAATTGTCAGCGCAAAAGGACGTTCGATAATGACAGGCGAAAGCGATCGCGACAAAATCATGTCATTTATTCAGACCGATGCGGCTGTCAATGTAGGAAACAGCGGCGGCGCTCTTGTAAACACAAAAGGTGAACTTGTAGGTATTAATACGGCAATAACCTCGCAAACAGGAACTTTTATCGGATATTCATTTGCAGTTCCCATCAGCATTGCCGGAAAAGTAGTGAGCGATTTGAAGCAATATGGCTCCGTACAGCGAGGCATGTTAGGCGTTTTTATCGAAGACGCCGAATTTGTGAAAAAGAACATAGATACGAAAATTAAAGCTTTGGAAGGCGCTTATGTAGCAGATTTTGCAATGCGCAGTTCAGCGAAGGAAGCAGGTATCGAAAAGGGAGATGTCATAACAGCAGTAAACGGTAATAAGGTCACTTCGCCCAACAATTTGCAGGAACAGATAATGAAGTTCAAACCGGGTGACAAAATAAAAGTAACGATTGACAGATACGGTCAGGAAAAAGAATTTATGGTGGAATTGCGTAACATTCAGGGTAATACGGAAATAATGAAAGGCAACAACAGCGCCGAATTACTTGGCGCAGCTTTCAAACCGTTGAGCGACAAACAAAAAAAGGAATATGGAGTAAGTTACGGAATAGAAGTCAGTAATGTTTCTAAAGGTAAAATTCAGCAATGTGGTATCAAGAAAGGTTTTGTCATCATGATCGTTAATGATGAAAAGATAAATACTCCCGAAGATTTTTACAGCATTACTGATAAGATTTTGAAAGGCACGACAGATGAAAAAGGATTGTTAATCAAAGGTTTTTATCCAATTAGCGGCGCTACGCGGCATTATGCAATTGATCTGATAGATTGAGCGGGAAGGCTGTCTCAAAATCACCAAATTTCACTCGTTTGCCCTTCAGACGATTGATTTTTTGAGACAGCCTCTTTTAATGTTCAAGACGCAAAGATTTTTTTATTGCAATTTTTGAACTTTAATTCATAGATATAAAAATATTCCGTATCTTTGCATCCTTTATATGACGGGGAAAATAAAATGAGACAATTAAAAATCACAAAATCAATCACTAACCGTGAAAGTGCTTCGTTAGACAAGTACCTTCAGGAAATCGGTCGTGAAGATTTGATCACGGTTGAAGAAGAAGTAGAATTAGCGCAAGCCATTAAAAAAGGCGACCGCAGGGCATTGGAGAAACTTACACGCGCTAACTTGCGCTTTGTTGTTTCCGTTGCGAAACAATATCAAAATCAGGGGCTGAGCCTTCCGGACTTAATTAACGAAGGCAATCTCGGATTGATAAAAGCAGCTGAAAAATTTGACGAAACAAGAGGATTCAAGTTTATTTCTTATGCTGTTTGGTGGATTCGCCAATCCATACTTCAAGCATTGGCTGAACAGTCGCGTATTGTACGCTTGCCGCTCAATCAGGTAGGATCTTTGAACAAGATTAGCAAAGCCTTTTCCCGCTTTGAGCAGGAAAATGAACGTAAACCGTCACCTGAAGAATTGTCAGCCGAATTGGACATCCCGGTTGACAAAATATCCGATACATTGAAAGTTTCGGGACGTCATCTCTCTGTCGATGCGCCTTTCGTTGAAGGCGAAGACAACAGTTTGCTGGACGTACTCATAAATGACGACGCTCCGATTGCCGACGGAGAACTGATGAATGAATCTTTATCCAAAGAAATTGACCGTGCTCTCTCAACATTGACCGAAAGAGAAAGCAATATCATAAAAATGTTTTTCGGAATAGGCTGTCAGGAAGTTACACTTGAAGAAATCGGAGACAAATTTGGTTTAACACGTGAGCGCGTTCGTCAGATAAAAGAAAAAGCTATTCGCCGACTGCGACAAGGCACTCGAAGCAAACTGCTGAAAGCCTATCTGGGATAATTTCCGAACATCTTTGTCGAAGAATGTTATTCGGTATTTTTTGGTCATCATTCGTTCATTTTTTTTGCCTTTGGAAAGTTGTGAGGGCAATATCTTTTTCCGGTTAATCCTTTTCTCCTTATTATTCATGGACTACGCGTAGGCGTAGCTTATGAATAACCTCCATCCGGAAAACCCTGATCTACTGAAAACAGTCCGTTCCATCCCTTGTTGTATTTGTCCGTTTTGTTTCCTTGAATGAAGGTTAATCATTTACGCTCGTAATAGAACACGATGGCGTTCGATTCGTCGGACAATTCCTTTAATCTTTCCTGCCCTTCAAAACTCAGATTGGAGCCTTCGTCATATATTATATCTAAAAAATCAGGTATTAGATTGGCTTCTATATCTCCATATACCCCCTTTTCATCGGCAAAAGCTAAGTCATGAATAATACCTTGTTGCCTTTATATACAAGGTCATCTTTAAATGTTTCCGTAACTTTTGCCCTGCCTGTTTCTCGGTTGTAAATAACATGATCGCTTCTGCCGTTATTCAGGTATTCAAAATAAATCATGTTGCCGGATTTGAAATGCCGGTGGATATTGTATGAAATATCAGACTCAAACAAAACATCGTGCGGATATGCGCCGTTATGTTCTTTTCGGTATTGAATTATATATTGAACGGCCTTTTCCGTGATCCGGTTTTTATTTTTAAAACCTGTAAACCTGAGTTCGATGTAATGAATTAAAAAAATTTAACATATGCTTTTCACAGAAAGAAACACAAAAGTTTAGCCCGAATTTCTTTTCGAGCATTGGCCGATTTATAAATTTAACGTG
>JAITJX010000068.1 GCA_031278765.1 Tannerella sp.
TATCCAATAAAGAAATCTTGCAGAATGACGCCACATTAAGTATTCCCATTTATGTATCGCGAAATCAGGCAAAGCAGAAAGAATCCGTTTCCCTGCAATCGGCAATCAGGCAGTGGGAAGATGGCGCAGAAACTTTGCAGCAGTCATTGAAAGAACTGTTTAAAACATTGGAGGAGAAATGATGGTAGATAAATCGAAATGGAAAATATATCGTTTTGAAGAGTTTGCACAAAACATATCTCAGAGAGTTGACCCCAAATCAACAGATTTGAGTATTTTTGTTGGATTAGAGCATATTGACCCTGATTGTTTACACATAAAACAATATGGCTATCCCTCTGACGTCGAAGGAACAAAGTTGAAATTTTATAAAGGGGATGTTATTTTTGGAAAGAGAAGAGCCTATCTGCGAAAAACAGCATTAGCGGAATATGATGGTATTTGTTCAGCTCATGCAATGGTATTACGCGCAAAAACGGATGTTATTGATGAAAAATTTTTTCCTTTTCTTTTTCAATCAAAAATATTTCAAGCTTGTGCTATTGATATTTCTGTTGGTGGATTATCGCCGACAATCAACTGGAAAGACATTGCAAAACAGGAATTTCTACTTCCACCCAAAAAAGAACAAGCCCGACTGGCAGAATTGCTTTGGGCTGCGGATGAAGTGGTGGAAAGGGAAAAAGAAGTGAAAGAAAGATTGGATAACGCATATAAATCTTTTGTTTTCAGTATAATGAATGGAGAGTATAATTCTATTAAGAAAAAATTAATTACTATGTATTCCCCTTATCAAACAAAAAAAATCCAGAAAAAAGTTCCTGATAATTGGAATATATATTGTTTAGCAGATATTATGTTGAAAACACAATCTGGATTTGCAGAAGGACAAAGAGATGATGAGGGCATTATTCAATTACGCATGAACAATGTTACAAAAGATTGCAGATTTGATAAAACAGCAATCACAAGAGTGCCTATAAATAAAATTGCAAAAACATATTATATAGAAACAGGTGATGTTCTTTTCAATAACACTAACAGTCCCGAATTAGTTGGAAAAAGTGTTATTTTTGAAAAGATAAATGAACCTATGGTATTCAGTAATCATTTCACAAAATTATGTCCAAATAGTAATTTTTTGACTAATAGATTTCTTTATCTTTGGCTGGTTTATAATTATTCAATAGGTTTATTTGAGAGACGTTGTATAAGATGGGTTGGACAAGCCGCCGTTCAAGCAGAAAATCTATTGTCTTTACACATACTTGTACCGTCTTTAAGTGACCAGAAAGATATTGAGATTATAACGAAAAATATTGAATATAATATTGAAGACATCACAAAACAAATAGACAGATCTCAACAATTAAAATCAGTATTAATCAATAAAATATTTTAGGTGAGATGAATAACAGCGAAATATTAATTTATCAATCGCCCGACGGTACGATTAAAATAGACGTCCGCCTCGAAGACGAAACTGTTTGGCTAACGCAAACACAAATGGGACAGTTGTTTGCTAAAGATAAACGAACTATTTCCGAACATATCGGCCATATTTTCAAAGAAGGTGAGTTAGACGAAACAGTGGTTGTCCGGAAATTCCGGATAACCACTCAACATGGGGCTATGGCGGGTAAAACGCAGGAAATTTCGGTTAATGCTTACAATCTTGATGTTATCATTTCAGTAGGTTACCGTGTGAAATCGCAACAAGGCACACAATTCCGTCAATGGGCGACACAACATTTGAAGGAATACATTATCAAAGGTTTTACACTGAATGACGAACGTTTCAAAACAGGCAGTTCCATGAATTATTTCAATGAGTTGCAGGAGCGTATTCGGGAAATTCGTCTTTCAGAGCGTTTTTTTTATCAAAAAATCAAAGATATATACAAAACAAGCATCGACTATAACCCAAAAGATGAAAAAACCATTTTGTTTTTCAAAATGGTACAGAATAAACTGTTATGGGCTGTTAGCCAACAAACGGCAGCAGAATTGGTTTACAGGCGAGTGGCTGCAAACCTGCCTCCTCTACTGGGCATGTCGTCGTTCGACAAAAAAAACGCCGCTGCTATTAAACAATCGGACATCAGTATTGCCAAAAACTATTTGACAGGAGATGAAATAAAATTGCTTGGGTTGCTGGTAGAACAATATCTTGCATTTGCCGAAACTATGGCGCAGCAACATATGCCGATGTATATGAAAGATTGGATTGAACGTTTGGATATTATACTGCAACTCAACGGTCGGGAGTTATTAACTCACGCAGGTAAAATCAGCCACGAAGCCGCGTTGCAAAAATCAAGTAAAGAATTTGAAATGCACAAACAGATACAAAAGACGTTGGAACGTGAACAAAGCCTGAAAGAACTGGAGGAAGATATTAAAAGATTAAATGATTAAAAAATAACAGTCATGTCATTCAACGAACAAAACAGTGTAGAGTATTTTATCATTCAGCAGTTAAGCGGGATAAATCTAAATCGTCCCGGTATTGCGGCGGAGCCACAATCGTCCTATGGATTGCAATGGCAATATCTTCCGGCAACCTCGTTATTGCGCGAACAGACAGAGATTTTGCTGGAAAACGAATTGAAAAAAGCGCTTATCCGTATCAACCCCGACATTGCCCCGCAGCCCGACCGCGCCGACGAAGTGATTTACAAGCTGCGGACGATTTTATTGTCGGTCGGCAGTATCGGTTTGGTACGCGCTAACGAGGAATTTTCCAAATGGATGAAAGGCGAAATGACTGCGCCGTTTGGAGAAAATTATTCACATGTGTCTGTCCGGCTGATCGATTTTGACAATTTGCGTAACAACAGTTACCAAATTGTCAATCAGCTGCACGTTCGTAACCGCGAAACCAAAATACCGGATATCGTTTTGTTCGTCAACGGTATGCCCGTCGTAGTCGGCGAAGCAAAAACGCCCGTTCGTCCTGCGGTCAGCTGGTTGGACGGCGCTCACGAAATACATGGAATATACGAAAATACTATCCCTGCTCTTTTTGTCCCCAATATTTTGAATTTTGCCTGCGACGGAAAAACGTTTTATTACGGCGCCGTCCGAACGCCTCCGGAATACTGGTCGCCATGGCGGAGGGAAGAACATACGGATCACCTGTCCGAATGGGCCGGACTGCAGGACACAGGCGCCCAAATGAAAGATTTGTTACACCCTAAAATCCTGCTGGATGTCTTCCGTTATTTCAGTATTTTTACGACCAATAAACGGCGACAGCGAATCAAAATCGTTTGCCGTTATCAGCAGTACGAAGGCGCCAACCGTATTGTGAAACGGGTAAAAGAAAACAAGGTGAAGAAAGGACTGATCTGGCATTTTCAGGGTTCGGGAAAATCGTTGTTGATGCTTTTTGCTGCACAGAAACTTCGCCGCGAATCGGCATTGAGAAATCCTACCGTAATCATTGTCGTCGACAGGGTTGACCTGGACACGCAAATAGCGGGAATATTCAATGCCGCCGACGTTCCCAATCTCGTAACAACAGACAGCATCAGGGAATTGCATGAGTATCTGGAAAAAGACGCCCGCTTTATTATCATTACCATGATACATAAATTTCGGGACGCCTATCCCAATATGAATATGAGAGATAATATTATACTCATGGTGGATGAAGCGCATCGTACGCAGGAAGGCGATTTGGGAGCAAAGATGCGAGCCGCTTTGCCGAATGTCTTTCTGTTCGGTCTTACCGGGACGCCTATCAACAAAACCGACCGGAATACATTCTTTGCCTTCGGCGAACAAACAGATGAAGGAGGTTATCTAAGTCGATATACTTTTCAGGATTCTATCAGAGACAATGCTACCCTGCCATTGCATTTCGAACCGCGCCTGCTGGATATTCATATCGACAAAGAACAAATTGACGTCGCATTCAATGAAATGGCAAACGATTTGGACGATGACCAGAAAGCTGCCTTAACGCAAACTGCAGCTCAAATGGCGGTATTTTTGAAGACGCCCCAACGGATTACCCGTATATGCAAAGATATTGTCGCACATTTCAAAGAAAAAGTAGAGCCGCACGGTTTCAAGGCGATGATTGTCACGCCCGACCGTGAAGCCTGTCATTTGTATAAAATGGAGCTGAACGGATTATTACCTGACGAAACGTCTGCCGTAATTGTTTCTACTTCAGCGAACGACACCTTTGATTTCAAGGAAAAATATGAACGAAGTAAAGACGATCAGGAAAAACTGATTGAACAGTATAACAAACCGGAGTCTCCCCTTAAATTCCTGATTGTTACAGCAAAATTACTGACAGGCTTTGATGCTCCGATACTGCAAACCATGTATTTGGATAAATCACTAAAAGACCATACCCTGTTGCAGGCTATTTGCCGGACAAACCGCCTTTATCCGCAAAAAACATTTGGCCGTATCGTTGATTATTTCGGCGTATTCGACGACACGGCGCGAGCATTACAATTCGACGAAGCAACGGTGAAAGCCATTGTTTCCAATCTGGACGAATTAAAGGGGCAAGTATCACAGGCAATGGAAAGCGCATTGAAGTATTTTCACGGCACAGACAGAAAAACAACAGACTTTGAAAGTTTGCAAGCAGCGCAGGAATGTATCAAAACCAACGAACAAAAAGATGCTTTTGCGAAAGATTATATTTATTTGTCGAAAATATGGGAATCTCTTTCACCTGATGCATCGCTTTCTCCTTATATAAATGATTACAAATGGCTTTCGCAGGTATATGCCTCTGTTAAACCAACAGGACCGGAAGCCACCGGGAAATTATTGTGGATGGCATTTGGCGCGCAAACAACTAAATTGATTCACGAGAATATTCATGTAGAAACTATTCACGATGATTTGGATGAAATCATTTTGGATGAAACTGTTGTAGATGACTTGATGAACAGCAAAAATCCACAACAAACAGAAAAAATAGAGAAAGAATTGATTAAGCGTTTTCAGCGAAACGCTCACAAACCGCAATTCATCGCATTGAGTAAAAGGTTGGAAAATCTGCGATTGCGTGTAGAACAGGGATTGATCAGTAGTATTGATTTTATCAAAGAACTGTGTCAGATTGCGCGTGAAACCGTACAGGCAGAAAAAGACGAATCGGCAGATGTAGCACGTAAAGACGCAAAAGCCGCTTTAACAGAATTGTTTTTGGAACTGAAAACCGAAAATACTCCGGCAATTGTCGGTCGGATCGTTGACGACATTGACAATATCGTGGAAGAAGTCCGTTTCCCCGGTTGGCAAAATACGGTTGCCGGAGAACGCGAAGTACAAAAAGTGCTTCGTAGAACGCTGCTTAAATATAAATTGCATAAAGAAGAAGAACTGTTTAATAAGGCATACCTGTACATAAAAGAATATTATTAACTTCCGGAAAACATACGGTATCAGTCGTTTTGTCCGCTTCATATACGCCTTGAGTTTTTCCATATATTTTCGCAAAGTTCATGCGGTTCCGGCCATCTAAGCATTGATTTGAACGCCGGCTTTGCCCTCCAAAAAATTTTCCGGCAGCCGGTAATTCTGTTTTAAGTGACCTGATTATCGGCTCTATTGCGGCTCCGGAGCGAAACGGTTGGCGCTTTTTACGTTTCTGATAATGCGTCTCCGTCTTTTTCGGCGGAGCGGGGATTAGAATTTTTACGCCTTCTATTTCCGGCTTTCCTTTGCCGCCACGGTAATAGGCAAGTTCTTTGGATAGAGGTATCTTACTCGCCTGAGTTCGGGATAAGAAGAATCCTTTCCGGCTAAAAATCAATGAATGATACCTCCCTTTCGATTGTCCGCAGGAGATTCACGGTGTATGTCCTGACGGACAAAATCGTTCATTTCGCAGCGTATTCTGTTGATATATAAACCGTAAACGGCTATTTCTTATTCCGGACTCAGGTTAAAAGATTAAATGATTAAAAAAGAACAGTCATGTCATTTCAGGGCTGACGCATCTAAATTTTCAGGAGTTTGATAAGATACCAGTTGTCCCATCGGGCTTTCAAGCGCTTGCCTCTTTTACGCCGACTTTTGTTGTCTTATCGTTTTTAAGCAGGTTTAAGGCGTTCTTGTTCGAGTTTTGCCTCTTTTGCATGCCGTTCTTTCTCTGCCTGCTGTTCCTTTGTCAAGCGTTGCTGTTCTTCCTTCTGTTGTTTTTCAACGCGCTGTTGCATCTCGATGCGCTGTGCCTCAACACGTTCTTGCGCTTCGCGTGGCAGCCTTGCCTGTTTTTCCTGCGATAATTCGTAAAACGAGAAAATGAAAATGACCGCGAGGAGCAGGATAATGTTTTTCTTTTTGTTGATATTGTTTTTATTAAAACATATACGCCATTGTGATCGCCATATTTTTGTATTTGTTATATTTCACATCGCCGATTTGCTCTACATAATTGTAGTCTTCGCCTATCAGGTAACTGCGTCCGAGTGTGAACTGAACGTGGTCGATACGCAGTCCGCAGCCGTATTCGAGCGATGTACGAAACACATAATCACTTGAATTGAAATCGGTTGCAACGTCAAGTGCAGCGCCTCCATAAGCGAAAAGATTGAAATATTTTGAAAAATTGAAATGGTATTCCAAATGCAGGGGAACGTTCAAAACGTGCTCCTGATAGGTATATTCGCAATCGCTGTATCCATAGGAATCGTCGGAACTGTAATCGGTAAAAGTTTTTGAGTAAAATTCGTAATTCAGTCCGATATTCAGCCCGAAACCGTATCTGAACAGCGGTTCGAACCGCAATCCAACCCGAAAGCCGTCCATCGTGTCATCATCGAGTAATCGCTGTATGTATCCTACGGTAATTCCCCATTTTTCGCTGTTTTTAGGGCAATTGAAACATTTATTTTCACCTCCTTGTGTTACATAGATTCGTTTAAATTTATTACCTGCTATTACGGTAAAATAGCCTTGTCGGTATCTATCTGATTTATTCGGATCACAAGTAACCACAATATAATCACTATTTTCCTGAACGTCAAACCAGTTTGGGTCTGCATCAATGAAGTATCTACTAGCATTTGAATAGATTTGAATTTGTTTGCTTACGCTTCCTTTTGGTGAGAAATATAGGCTTTCTTCTGTTACGCTCAAAGTAATAGGTCTCGTTTCTGTCGCTCTTTTAATTGGGCCGCTTGGCGGCGTTGTCGTCGGTTTGGTTGTTACCTCTGGCTGACTTGTCGGTTTTCCTTCGCCTGCATTGATGCGTTTTTGGGCATCGTCGGGGTCGATACCGGCTGCGAGCAGTTTTTGCCGCCTTTCCGGCAAAATGCCGTATTTGTTGTTCCTAATATCGGTCAGTTCTGCCGTTGTTGCCTTGCGCAACAGCGGTCGGTTGAGTTCCGTATTGCATCTTTCAATCTGCGCCTTTGCGTATTTGTCTTTTGGATTTGAATCCGCAACTTTCTGATACTCTGCTTTTGCAGAAGTGTAGTTCCTGCTGTTAAACGCCTTATTGGCAGTGGTGAGCCACTCCGAACAGTTTTTTGATTTCATCAAAAATATGTCGGCTCTCTGTTTGACTTTGCCGCTCGTCAGGTTCATAGCCTTTTTGTATTTTATGGCAGCGCAAGCATAGTCACCCCTATTAAAACAAGCGTCGGCTTCCTGCAAAACAGACTGACTGTATGCCGAAAGCGGAAAGAAAAAAGCAAATAAAACAACAAAAATCTTATTCATATTCCGTTAGTTATTACAATTTATTAAACAAATCAGAAATATCTGCATCTACATTCGGCTGTTTGCGTTTTATGATTTCAAGCACAATATCAGAGAGATAGGGATAATCCATAAAATTAAAGTCGTAGTTGAAAATATAAGACGAAAGTTCCGCCAAAATCTTGTTGAATTTCAGTTTTTGAATATCAACGGGCATCTCTTCTGTTTGCTCTCGACTGTCCAAGTCCATCCGTTTTGCGACTGTTTCCTTCAATCCATCATTGAAAGTCTGATAGTTATCGATAGTTAGTTTGAGTTTTTCGAGCGCTGAATAATTTTGCTTTATCTGTCCCAACTCTTTTTGAGCAATCGGTATGCTGAAGTCATCATATTTTTTCGACAGCAACTCTTTGGCATTGAAATATTTTTCCAAATCAGTCAGGGTTTGCCTGATGAACGTATTATCGCCGATAAGCCGCAAATCGCGCGGCACGGACTGTTTCGACGATGATTTCACCAACTCGTCGAATGGCTGTTTATATGCGTTAATAATGTCGTCGAGCGCCTGTGCCGTGTAATTTGCATTTGAGGCAACGGCCTGATTCAATTCCCGTTGCAGACTGTCAATAATTCTGACTTTTTGGTCATACATTTCCTGCCATGTTTGCGGACTTGCAGACAGACAGGCGAATAAAACGAAAAATGAGGTGAATAATCTTTTCATTTTTTTTCTTTTTAATTTGACGTTTGGTTACTGAAATACTTATCTGCCTTACTACGGTCTGTTTCCCATTTCTTGGTCAGGCGGTTGTATTCCTCGTGGGTGTCGACTCCGTAAATTGAGTTGTTGAGTGCATCAATTTCGGCTTTCAGAGGCTTATACAGATTGTTTTCATAGTCGCTCTGCAAGCCAAAAAAAGATGACTCGAAATATTTCTCCCAAGATCTGATTTTGTTGTCCAAATATTCGATGTGAGAGCGGAACAACGACTGCGGCACTTTCAGAAGTCCGTCGTGCAGGCGGGTACAGTTTTTGACGTAAGGGTGGTTGTCCAGATTTTTGTGATAAATTGCAGCCTGCTTAATTTTGCTTTGCACCTTTGAAACAGGGAAGTTGTCGGACAGGGATGTCTTTAAATAACCAAAATTTTTGCAGGAAGCGATAAAACCGTTGATTTCGTCGTATTTGGCTAAAATTTGCAGAATTTCGTTGAACTTGTCAGCCTGAGGACCCGCTTGAAGAAAACTTGATTTTTGCAATGTTTGACATTCGCGGCGGATAAAATTCAAGTCCGCCGTTTTCCATTCCGAGCACTTAAAGACGTAGAACGCCTGATCACAGAACTTGGAGGAGTAACGGGCATAGAGCGTCTCCTCGAAATTCTCTTTCGACAGGCGGTTGCCAAGTATGTCGAATTCATCTTTGCCGAGACGGTTTTCTTTGTGCCAAGTCGAAATAAGCCCTTTTATTTCGGCATATTTTTCGGGACAGAAATTGCTGTTGGACATTCGCGGCAAAACAGTATCTATCTCATATCTCAACTTTTCGGTAAATTGATTTATGGGCGGAACATATCCGCCAACCTCGTCAATGTTGATAATCGACTTTATTGCGAAAAAGCCGATAAAGGCAATTACAACTAATACTAAAATGATTTTTATTGCTTTCATATTATTGAATTTTTAATTGCTGTTTTAATTCATCCAATGTGGTTTGTTCCGTCTTTTTGATTCCGCTTATTTTTTCCTTGTACGACGATCTAAACGTATCTGAATTTTTACATATTTTCTCTAAAAACTTCTTTAAATCGCTACTTTTAAGTACATCATCCTTTTTTACTTCTCCCAATAATATCTCGCCAAAACTATCCATTTGGACATTATTTTTTATAACTAACTCCCAAAACTGCAAATACAAGTCGATACTTTTCTCGCATTTAGAGGTGTGTGCCTCATTCTTCCATTCTTGCAATTTTTTCTTATTAACGTCGCCGCCTTTCAACTCCTCACTTATCAAAATCTCATTGATTTTATCGGCAATTTCATCCAAATCCAAACCAGAAACTTCGTCGAGTTCTTCTGCAACATCACCATATTTGGTGGAATCGATTTTATTTACCGCTTGTTTGAAGTTTTTCTGCCTTTGTGAATACGACCGCTTCTTCAATTCTGCAAATTCTTTCTTATTTATTTGCTGACGCAGAGCAATAGCCTTATCAAGCGCTTGCGATTGTTTTTTATAATTGCTTTGTTCTGTAGAATCAACTGTCTTTTTTCCAGATAAAAATGGCAATAAATTCCAAGGAAAATGCAGTATAGAATCAGGTTCTTGCAGACCGTTTTTATAACTGTTCAATCTTTTTTCATTAAGTTCGATACCTTCACAATAATTCAAAATTGTGTCAACAGAAGAAGTTGTTGACATATTTTCTCCTCCACTGTTAACCAGCCAAATTCCCCCAACAATACATATCAGCGCAACAAATGCAATCGCAATATTTGTTAGATTTTTATACAAAGGCTCTTTCTCCTCGTTTTGGGCTTCTTCATTTCCTCCGTTGGAATCTTTCGCCGATGCTTGTCCGGATTTGCCCGTATCAAGAGTGGCTTCTTGTTTTTCGGGTTCCGCTTTTTTCAATTGGACGCAAATTGGTTTATTTTCTTTCGGAATAAAAGCATGACTTCCTACATAACAATTATTTCCCTCACATTTTGATACTTCGATAGTAGTTTCTTCGTTAATCTTTTCATCGGCGAAAAATAAGTAATATTTTGAAGAGCTTTGCTCACTATCAGTACAAAAAGATGAGCATTTAACATTGAAATCATGAACTATTCTGTCTTCGATGATTGCAGTTATCTCTACTTTTTTTATGTAGTGCATACATATTTCAATTCTATCGTCTTCTTTAGCAGGTAATATGTACTTTTTATCAGAACGCATTTTATCTTCTTTGCTTGCATAAACAATCCACCATGTTATTATCTCTTCCCCTTGAAAACAACGAGTGCCGCCTGATATTGTTAATTGCTCGTTTTTCTTATTGGTTTTATATATTATTATTTTCGCACCATCAACCTTCTTTCCCGATTTGTCTTTGCAGTCGAAAGTTATTTTTTTTGTTCTAGGCTCAGGATTAAGATTAGCGAAGGCATCATATTTTATATGAATTTGATCATTATTGATTTCCAAATATTTGTGGATTTCGGAATTAGGATCATTCAATGTGCCTTTTGCTTCTATGGGGAAATAACATCTATCATCTTTTGAGTATTTGATTTCTACTTGCGACTTTGCCCTGATACAATTATTACCTTCTCCATTCGAACGCGGTTTACCGTCTGCCGTAATCGAAACTCTTTTGAGACTATCGTAATTATAAAGATAATAATACTTATTTTCCAAATCGATCTTCCCTGTCAAATCCATTCCAGAATGTCGCAACGCATTGAGCGGATTTTCAGGTTTGCCTCCCAAATCGCGGCTAATGAAAAGGATTTGGCGGTAATCCTTGTATTCTTCTTGATAAGGGTCATCGAAATAGCGTTGCAATTCGTTATCGTCGCTGTAATAGATATATGCGGCGTCGGTCGTGCCGGATTGCAGATTGTTGGCGGAGGAAAGAAGTTTGGAATGATAATTTCCCTTAATTTCTTTGAGAAAATCCCAGTTTTCGCGAACATCTTTAAGGTTTGTGCCATCAATATACTGTTTGCTATATTCCGACTCAACTTTGTTAAGCAACTCAAGAATTTCGGTTCCCGACAGCTTTTCATTGTTTGGCAAAAACAGAGAGAAAGCAACAAATCCTGTTCGTTTGTCGCCCCTGACATCCTTAACAATTTTGTATTTTGAAAAAATCTGATACTTATCCTTGAAACTAATGGCATATGCTTGCTGCCCGAGCGCTTTCACACCTTCCCCACGTCCTGCATCAAATAAACCGGATTGTTCTTCGGGGGTAAAAATATGGTAGCCCCCTTTTGTACCGTGTATTACTATATCCATAATCAACTATTTAAGACTATTCTTATTCTGCTGCCGCTCACAGGCTTAACACGTTCCAGCAATTCTTTTATAATCTCATCTGAATAATCGCGGTTGATTTTGCAAATCTTTTTGAAATATACATCCCCGATTGAAAACAGTTTTACTCTGAAATTGACAGAATATTTATTGCACTGATTTTTCAAAACATCCATAAAAGAGCCAAAATTTTCATCCAAAAATCTTTTTGCATTTTCATTCTTGTCTTTGTCTTTACCGGGGATTTCATCCGATTTGGTAATAACTACATAAACCGCATCGGTTTTTTTCCTGAAAATCTGATTGTTATCGCGAAAATAAGTTGCGGCTGCGTCGAGATAGTTGTCTTGTGTCAGTCCGTAACTGTCTGCCGTGTGCTTTGTTTCCTGATTGTAGTCGATAAAGAAAAAATGAATCTTCTGATTATTGCTTTTCAACAGTAATTTGAGGATTTGAAACGCTTTTTCAATATGATCACGACTGAAGTCAATTATTTGAGTGTTGTTTGCCTCTTCATAGAAGTGTTTAAAAACTTCGCCGCTCAACTCGAAAAACGAAATTTTGCGTTTGTTTTTCTCGCCTCGTTTATACAGCATAAAAGGCATATATTGCGTAACGTCCATATTGGTACGTCCGGGCAAATAAGCAAAATTGCTACGAAAGATATTGATTAGACTGTCACGGTAAGTAGCGCCGAATTTTTTCTCGCAGTCGGGTGCTTCCATCGAATAATCTCTCTTTATTGTGCTGAAAATAGCGGATAAAGCACAGGTTTTACCGGAAGAAGGAATACCCCAGAAAAATATGTCGGTGTAACCGACAGGAACGTCGCTTTCTTCCTGTGGTATGTCGTTATACTTCAATACAGGTTCTCTGTAATCCTTAACCATTTGAGCGTCAATACCCAATCGGCTGCATAAATCATCTAACTCGTCGTCGCTTAGCAAAGTATTGATGTCGTCGGTATCATACTTGTTAATATCTTTCTCAATTTCTCGCAGGAGTGTGTCTCTTCGCCATTCCTGGGCTTGCAACGTCTGAATTTTTGTTCGCGCTTCTGTTGCGTGCTTTCCTGATGGAAACACTGACAGATACTGTCTCAACAACTCCGCGGTTGTTGCGGCTGTAAAAGTTTCATCGTCTTTTTTTGACAACAGATTTTTGACAGCCTTTCGTTTTGATGCGTCGAAATTACCGGTTGCTTGCAATTCTCCGAGGGTTATTACTTCCTTTAAAATGCCTTCTACTATTTGTTCGGCATTCAGATTTTCCACTTGTGCGATATAATCTTTTTTATCCATAGTTTTTGCAATTTTAATGACTATTGATTGACATCATATTTTCCTTTGTCTTTTCGCTTTTTTGAAAATAAATCACGAAAGCTATACGACGATTTTGTATCCCTTTCAGAAAAAAACCACGAAAGCAGCATCAGCACGTATGCCAGCGCCGCCAGTCCGATTGTGAGCGGCGTGGGTTTTCCGAGCGTTGTGAACGCAGTTTTCACGTCGTCGAAAGAGAGGGGATAAGCGAAATCTTCGGCTTGTTCGTCTTTTCCGCGGACGGAGGAAAACGACTGAAGTTCGCCAAGCCATTTTTTTGAGTTTTTCTCGACTTCGTTCACGACGGCGACAATGCCGATAGGTTTCCAAGACTCAACCGTCCTGCGGGCGTCGGCAAGCCACTTAGAATCAACCTCTTGCATAGCCTCGTAGTTCGACGGAAAAAGGTTGGCGTTAACGGCAAATATTTTATTTTCAATCTGCGTTTCGTCGGCGACGCCGTTGTTTTCAAAGCATTTGGCATATTCTTTTGGATTGACGTTCTTTGCTGCCGCCACGCTACGGAGTTTGCTTTTGTAAATGCTTTTGCGGTTTTCGGCATAGCTTTCATATTCGTCAAACATATTTTCGGCTTGCGTGATGCTCGCCAAGAGTTTGCTCTGAATTTCTGCCTTTTTGCCCGACACCGTGAAATAGTGCGGGAAAGGCGAGTTTGCAAAAATGAAAGCAAGCCCGACAAACGCCGCAAGTAAAACAATCTCCCAGATGAAGCAGGATTTGAAGTTGCGGCTTGTCCGTTTCAGCAGTTTGACGCCAAAGGCAAGTCCTTCGAGCAGAACGGCGATAATAACTGCGAGAATAATGCTTTGTTTCGTATTGCCCAAAGTAAAGAAGTTGGCGCCGAGAAAGCACACATAGCCGAAAGAAAGGGCTGCAAGCAGTGTCAGGTCATCGGCTAAAGAGAATTTTGAATGTTTCATATTTTATTTATTTTTATTTAGTTATTTATCTGCCATTTTCGATTTTTCTCAATTCGCTGTTCACTTTTTCCAACTCTGCCTGCAAGCGGTCGCGCTCTTGTTCCAACTGCAAGCGGCGGTTGGAATTAGCAGGACTGTTGGGATTACCGAGAGTGAAGGTGCAAATATGAATTATGTTGTCGGCTTTACTGATTGTGCCGCTGTAATCATCGGTTTTTTCGCCATGTTTTACCTTAATATTATAAGGTGTCGCATCTATGTCGGTCTCGTGTCGGCGGTAGTAGAACAGATAGACGTTGTATGTACCTTCGGGAGCGCTGCCGGGTTGCCAAAAGATGTTTTCGATAGGTTTGCGGCTGTCGGGATATTCGACGTTCATATCTATTTGCAGTTGTCCGCCGCTCGACACGCGGCGATTGCGGAAAAATACCGATTCGCCATAAGGGTCGGTGCAAATCAAATCCAAATCGTTGTAGTTGTTCCAACTCAAAAGGATTTGCACATCGCCGGTCGAAGGCGGTGGCGTACAATCGACTTCTGCGCCCGATATTACCATTTCGAGCGCTTTATCTATCTGAATCAACTTGCCGATATCGCCTTGCGTTTCTCGTCCGGTGCTTTGCAGGATACATATAATTTGCTTTGTCGTAAGCGAATCGTTCAAACTTTTCATAAGCGCAATCGCGCCTGTAACAAGCGGAGCCGCCATACTTGTGCCGTCGAAAGCGGCATAGCCGTTTTTGCCGATTGAGTTGTAAATGCCTACTCCCGGCGCCGAAATATCGGCGTATGGTCCGTAGTTGCTGAAACCTGCTTTGTTGAGGTTTTGATTCGATTTATCGACAGCGGCGACGGTAATAATTAGTTCGGGGCGCTGAATGGCGCCGATTCCGGCAAGCACATTGTCGTTACCTGCCGCCACAACGATGGTTGAATTGAAATTGGCAGCGATGCGCATTATGTGCCTCCACAAGCGCTCTTCTTCTTTGAAATGGTTTATTATCAAGTCGGTTTGCACATTTTCGGGAAATTCCGACAGCCCTGTGAACTGATAGCCGAGCGAAACGTTTATCACGTCGGCGCCCTGATAAAGCGCATAAAGTATGCCGTCGAGTACGGAAGTAGTTGTCATCAAGCCGTTTGCATCGGCAACCTGAATGGGCATAAACGCACATTCGGGCGCCACGCCGCAGAGTCCCTTGCCGTTGTCGGCAGCGGCAAGAGCAATGCCTGCAACGTGGGTACCGTGCTCAGGCTCAAATGGGACGATGTCGGCGGAATGTCGCCACACGTTGTAGGGCATCACGACTTTTGATTTCAGTTCGGGGTGCGACAGGTTGAAACCATTATCAACAATGGCAACAGTCAGTTTCGACGAGCCGCGAGTGATGTCCCACGCCTGCGGAGCGCGAATAGCATTGAGATACCACGATTTTTCGCTGTCGGCAAATGCCGGGTCGGAAGGCGTATAACTTCCTTCAAACAGCGCTTCGTCGAAGACAAAGAGTTCGTATTCGGGCGCAAAAGCGGGCGGGATTTCGCGTCTCATCTGCTCGCGTTCCGACGATGGTATTTCTATCTGCATCCGTTTCACAACATTGTCGTAATACACCACTTTATATTTGCCGTCGGGATATTTTGCCTTAAAATCTTTTGCAAAATCCATAATCGACTTATCCTCGTTTTCCATCAGAATATTCAGGCGGTTGCCGATGATGGAGGGATTGCCCGGAATGATTTCAGGATTGCCGTCAGCAGGCGGCAACACGCCTTCCGTCGGAGGCAGAACATTTTCATAGCCTGGTTGTGTAGGTGCAGGCGTATATGGATTACCCGGATTGTAGATTCCGCCACTGTCGCCTGCTCGCGGAGCATCGTCAAACCAAGGCTTGTCTTCAATCGGAGTAGGAATAGGGCGCCGACGTTCTTCGCCACAGCTACGCAGCAACCACAGAAGCAGTAATAACAACAGCAAGGCGAGTAACGCCCACAGCAGCCATTCGAGGCAGCCGCGGCCTGTGAACCAAAGCCAAAAGCGTTTCCTCCAAGAGGGTTTTGGAGGTAGTGAACCTGTTGGGTTATCTGGATCGTCGGGCGACTCTTGGGGTTCGTCGAGCGACTCTTGGGGTTCATCGGGCGACTCTTGGGGTTCATCGGGCGGTTCGGGAGAAGGCGGAGGCGGAGGCTCAACCGGCGGTAGCGATGGCGTTTTTCCGAGTGGCAATGAGCAGCGATAAACGCCGTCGTCAACCCTTGCACTGTCTTTGAGTTTCATTCCCCATACGCCCAAGACGACGCTGTCGTCGTAGCAATATACAAAACGGTCGTCAACATCTTTGATGGCGAAGGCGAGAAAATTGGCTTCATCGGTTTTTCCTGAATTTCGGAGCGCCTCGATTTTGCTGTTGTAATGCTCAAGCGTTTTTTCTTTAATGGCTTGATATTTAGATTGCTCATTGCCATGCAACTCGGAAAGAATACGCGGAGTTTCGATATATCGTTTTCCGTGAAACGAAACCTTGTCGCCCGCTTTTTCCGGATAAGATAAAAAGTCCTGATACGCAACATCGATATTGTTTTTCACAATATTCGCAAGCGACGGATAACGCTCAAAAAGCACCCAGCCGCCAATTCCTGCCTGCTCTTTGAAATACTTCAAATAAGCGTGAAACATTTTTTGCTTACCTTTTACCATTGTATTTATTTGTTTATAAGACTGCTGTAATTATCTATGAATCAAAAAATAATTTTTCCTCTCGAATATCCGAAATTGCTTTCTACAATCAAAACAACATCTTCTCGTGTTGTATATTTATGGCAATAGCGGGTTTCTACATATAAATCCGTATCGTCAATTTTATATAGATTTGCTGCTTTTCTCGTCATTGAAACGGTATATTTTCCTTTATCAATTTTTGTAGGAACTAATATCGTCTCAACGTCTTTCAAGTCGTCGGACGTTGTCAGGCATTTTGTGCCGCTACTTACATCTATGCCTTTGTAAAAACCGACAATATCACATTCTGTTGTGTAACTTGTTGTGATAAAAGCGATAAATAACAGCATGCCTGTTTTAATAATTTTTGACTTCATAGTGTTATTATTCTTCTGTTTGTATCTCATTTTCTTCAATTTCAAATAAAACAGGCTCAACATTTGAATAATCTTTTATTACTTTTATGGTAATGAGTGCCAATATAATGCCTGTTATACCGGAAACAATGCTTATCCCTGTGATAAACAGCCATCCATCAAGATCAAGCTCGTCGATTTTTGGTGAGAAACGAAAAACAACATATTCCAAAACTCCATCTATTATCCATAAAATCCACCACCATTCTAAATATGCTGTCGTGTAACCTACTTTTTCGGCAAGCCCTTTTTGCGATAGAAGTTCTTTTGTTTCAACATATAACTCTTTCATAATCTGATACGGAAGATATAGATTTACGATTGGAACAAACCAACAGCCAGCCGCCCAGCCCTCCGAATAGGATAATGTGCTTATCCTTTGGTGCAGATTATAATATGCTCGGCGAAACCACATTATGAATGTTATACAGGAAATGACGTAAGCCACAAGGTAAATAATACCGATAATCTGTTCTCTACTGTCATTTGCTTCCGCTTCACTCTCCGATAAGTAGCCACCATTTGCTACCGTTTGCAGCAAGTCATATTGCAAGTAACTCGAAACGAGACTGATAATTTCCAATGCTAATACTATATATACCAACAGAATAGCATTTTTTGCCCTTTGTTCATTGTTTCTCAATTCCATCTCTTTTTAGTATTTTATTGTTTTACATTTCTCAATAATTTCCCCAAGTTTTTCGTTTGCCGCCACATTATAATTCGGTATATCGCAAACAGATACAAATCCGACTTTCAGGCGATTGTACCACTCCAGATAGTTGCGGTAACTCGGCAGCGACTTCATTTCTTCGGGCTTTGAACAGATAATTTCCGTCCAGTTTTCGATTTTTGTGAATAGTTCTTCAACTGATTTTTCCGTTGGGTTGGAGTTTTGTTCCAATATCACGCCAAGATTGTTTTTCTCGTTTGCCTGCCGCAAATCGTTGATTTCCGACTCGTCGAAATATTGAAACCCGACTGTGTTGATGCACTTGTTGAGCAGTTCGGCGCTGATGTCGGCAACTATCTCGTAGGGCAAATCGGTTTTGTCGTGTCCATCAACATAGCGGCGTATTTTTTCGGCAATCCGGCGGGCAATGCCTGTTTTTCGGAACAGTTTTTGAAACATTTCGATGATGTCCTGCAAAGCCGTCGAGCCGTTCTGCGCTAAAATATGGCGCAGTGTTTGACGGTTGTTTAGCGAAACGGATTCAAGCCAATATTCGAGCAACATTTCTGCCAACTGCAGCGCATTATTTTTTAAAAGTTCAGAGTTTCCGTCCATAAGTTCTTGAAGATCAATTTGCCCCGATTCAAGTTCACTGCGAAATCGTTGTTTCTGTTCTTCCGTCGTTTTTTCGTAATGGACGCACAAACGCTCGAAATAAGTATCAACAGTATCGTTTTTAACGACAGGCACCTGAATTCTGTACATATTATAAATATCAAGATTCTTTATCTCGCGGTATTCAATGTCGCTGATTTTGCGACGGTAGAGTTCAAGAACAGACGCCTCGTCGAGCATCAGTTCTTTCATCATTTGTCCGTAGAATTTTATTCCGCCGGCGCTGAATGCCGTATCAAGCATTCTTTGGATCTCGCCTGCTGTGGCTCTTGCACGTTGCAATTCTTCGTCTTTGTCGTTGTTGTGGAAATATTTTAAAAGTTCCGACCGAATTCTATTTCCTATATCTTCGAGTTCGGCAAGCATTTTCTCGCTACGGGCGGCATTGATGTTGTTTGCGGCGACGGTTAATTGTCGGATAATCAATCCTGTGCCGTCTTTATTGATGCTTGCCGCTTCGTCCCACGACTCGGCGGGATTGGCAAAATGTCGGCGCACAAAGTCGTAGTGGAGGAACGATTGACGGAGTTTTTGGCGGAAATCGGGATAGGCGTCAGGTATAACTTCTTCGAGTTCCAGTTTGTTGGCATTGTAACCTCTAAAAATATTGCTCGGCGTTTCCGATTTCTCAAAGTCGCGAAGCAGAAAGATGTTTTGAAAACAGGGTTGCACAACAGTCCAATTGTCAAACCATTTATACACCTCCATATTCAGAAGTTCGTTCGCCATAGTACGCTCGAAACGCTGATTCCATCGATTTTCGAGGGCAGCGCTGTCGTCTGGCTTGTCTAAAAGCGGGTTGTATTGCAGATTGACATTGAAAAACGTGCCGATAATGAATAGGGGCGGAATTTGTGATTTCTCGATAAATGTTTCTCTCTTTTCGGGAGTATCGCCGACGGTTTTGCAAATCCAGTTGTTCAGCATTTCGGGCATTGAACGTTGAGCAGCCTGCTCGTGTTTTGCACAGAATAGCAAGAGATTGATTTTTTCGGCATTGGAATATCGGTTGAAAAGATATGCAACTTTGCCACGAATCAGCAGTTCGGGAATAATTTCGCGTTCAATGTTGTTTTCGGGTAATGTAAGGCGTGAGCGGGCGCCGGGGAAGTCGAGCAGGTCGGTTTCTCTCAGAAACGGTTTGTCGGCAAGCAACGACTCGGGCTGACTGAACACAATTTCGGCTGCCAATGCGCACAAACTCGATTTTGTACAAACGGTTTCCGTTCTGTTGTCGAGCAACACTTTGGTTTCGGCTCTGTATTTCGGCAGAATATTGTCGGGCATACCGTATATTTCCATCAACCTTTTCACATCAAGCAGCGTACCGTATTTACAAAATACGGCCTCCAACGGCAGATAAACAACTTTTGAAAAGTCCAGTTTTTCGTATTCCGAAATCAGCGAAGCAAAAAGATTTGTAAATTTTTCGTTTTTATTCCACAGCAGAGAAAAAATCTCTTTCCATTCGCTTGGACGCGACTTGGAAATCAACTGCGATATTTCGTCAAAAAAATTCGACGACAGCGCATTGCCCGCTTTTGTCAGATTATCCTTAAAATAATCCTCCATATCAAGCACATCGTCTTCGCCAAACACTTTTTGCTGCGGTTGTCTATCTTTAATTCTGCCTTTCAAAACGTTAACTTCGGCGTCGATTTCATCGGATTTCAACGCCAAATCGTGAATTCCTTTTATATCGTTGTAGAAACTGTCGCAAAGCGCCAGCACAATATCTGCGGGCGACAATAGGACTGCTTTTACGGGATATTTCTGATTTTCAGGCTTATATCCTACAGAAAACCGAGAAACAAGGCTTGTCGATTCGCTACCACCTCCCGGAGGATTGATTTCCTCAATAAAGTTATGCACATTGCCGTTTTCATCCGCAATGCCGAACGGATTGCCTTCCTCCGACAGCAAACTGCTGATAAGATACGACTTGCCCACCTGACTTTCGCCATACATCGCCGCCGCCGGATTGCCTGCAAGGGCATACTTCTTGCGATTTAACGCACGGCGGCAGTCTGCCATTTTGCGATAGGCGACTTTTTTCTTTTCGCCGTCGAGGTAATTATCAATCCACTTGTTTGCGTGTTCAATTATTTCGAGTTGATGCTGTATCTGTCTTTCCATTGTTATGCCTCCATGTTTTATATATTGTTGATATTCAAAGAGAAAATGCCCGAATCGAGCCAGAAATTTTCTACTTCGCTCATACTTTGAATTTGTAACGAGAAAAGGTTGTTGTTCAATGTGTTTCCGTCTTTATCAATCACTTCTTCGATGCGCAACTGTTCTATATCATCGTTAAAATCGCGTTCGACACTAATTTTCAGTGGCATACTATGGCGAATTTTTGTTTTCGCCTCGTCAATACCGCTCTGAACGGCATTTCTATCGTTTTCATTTTCCAACCTCCCCAAAATTCTTTCTTCCAACCTAAAATCATCGAAATCGAACGTGTAGAACGGACGCGAAGGATACGCTGGAATATCCAACTGACGTACACCAATGCGGAAAGGTAAAGATGAAACCTCAATCACAGCGTGATTAGTTTCAGGCGAAATAATTGTCGTTCCATATTCCAACTGTCCATTGAGAACGCCAAAATAATTTGTTTTCGGCGTCAGTTTTTCTTTCAGTTCGTTCAGGTTGAGTGAAAAGCCGTTCAGTCCTCCGTTTTCTGCAATATAACCAATCATTGCGCCTGTGGTAACGATTGATTTCGGGTTGATAAACTTGCCGTTGCCGTCGATAAACGGATTACGCTTGTCTTCGGGATACCATCGTCCGACACGATAATCGTTCATCGTTTTCAAACGGTTGGGGGAAATTGCATAATGCTTCAAAAACAGGTCGGCAAGCGGTTTGAGCGAAGTTGGACGTCCCGAAAGCAATACAATATCGCAGGCATAATACGAAAAAAGCGCAGAAATTTTGCCAATCAGCGAATCAAAGGTTTTTTCGACAATCGCGGCAACGGTTTTTCTGTCGTATTGCCATTGCAGAGATTGAAATTCAAAACCGAACTGCTGACTGAAATGATTCAACACGCTGTCTGTCGGCTGATTATCTGCAAAAATGTCATCAAACGACAAATTCAAACTTTCCTTTTGATCGTCTTTCAGCAATTTGAAATAATGCGAAACAATCGGTACTGAAATTTGCAAATTGAAATCACTGCGCAACTGCCTGTTGCGAAACGAAACGCCGTTGTCTGTCCCCAAAAAAGGCTGCATCAGTTCGACAGGATTTTTTCCCAGTTCTATCAACCGCTTTTCGACAGGCGAATATTTGCCCTCAATCACGAGTTGATGGATAAGTTCTTTCAGCAAATCGTCGCCCGCACGATAGAAACTTTCCCAAAACAGCGGCACGGGAGTCAGAGTGCACTGCACTCCGCCTTCGTATTTGTAGGCGGCAATCATCACGTCGGTCGTCCCGGCGCCAATGTCCACGGAGCCGATTGTGAGCGACTTTTTATTGTAACCCGCTATATCGTTTCGTATTTTTCCGTAGAAATCGAAATATTTCTCTACGTTTTTCAGATAGCGTTCTCGAATTTCGGCATACAAGAATACAAACTGCGCCGATGTTGCCTCATCGTAAATCCATTCGATGCGTTCTTCCTTGACAGACAAATTCTTATGAGAAGGAATTACTTGAACTGCGGCTCGTGCCTCCCGCTCGTCGATTTCAGTATAATAATCGTCTTCAAAGAAACGATTCAGAATGATGGCAGCGTCTTCTGCGCATTTTCGCAGGGCAATCTGCTCTACTCGCGACATTGCAGTAGGGCAGGTAACGATAATCCGCCCGATTCTGCGCGGCATCGTTTCGTTTCCCCAGTGGCTTCGCTGTTCGTAACTGTTGATTTGCATTTTTGCCTGTGCCAAAATTTCAAGAAAAGCAAATGTCATCAACGCTTTACGCGAATAGTGCATTAAAATTCCGCCGTCGCCGATGGTATTCAGCGAACCGTCGGTGTTCAACTGTTCCGAAATTCCTTTGATGTAAATCGGTTTAGCGGTTTCGCCCGCCAACTGCACAAATTCCCATTCCTGTCGATGCGGTTTCGTATCCCACAAAAACCGTTTAGGACTCGAAAATGTGCTTGTTTTCTCGACGCCTGTATTCATATTATTCGCCTTGTGTATCAAACTATTAGCCTCTTTGCCAAGCCGAATCATCGATGGATAGACAAACTGTCGGCTGTTTACAATTCCAAAATTACCGCCGAAATCGGCTTCGCGAAATGCAAGACGCATATCAAACGAATCACGATGTTTATTGAGTTTGCCGTCGAGAATCGGCGCTGAAAAATCCTGCAATTCGAGAGGACTTGTTTTGGTAAAGTCGCCATCGTCGAACAGTACGGCGCAAGTGCGTGAATTGCCGATATCAACGGCCAAATCTACATTACCGTAAGCCGCATTACGGTTGGAACAAAGGGTAATTTTGGGTAAAATGTCGAGATGTCTGATATACCGAAGCAAAAGTATATATTGAGCGAGATAGTTCAATTTAGGTTTCTGTGCTCGCAAATCATTGATGTCGTCAATGTTATGAAACCGTTTCAGAATATATTTGTCCACCCATCCGCAGTTGAAAGCCTGCGAACAGTAATTTACCAATTTATACTCGTCATTACAGATTCCATATTCATTTTGTCTGTCGTAATTGCTTGTAAATACAGGAGTTTCGTTCAATTCTTCGTCGGCAGTTTCAAATTCGCTCTTCGTGTCGAAAGCCAGCAGTAAGTTGTACTTTTTTGCCGTTCCGCCCGTTGCGATTGGATTCAGGCGAAAACGGCACCAGTTGGTCGGTCCAAATTCCGACCGGTTGTTGCTGTTGAGCAGGAAAAAAGGCATCGGAAACCAAATGTTTTCAAATTTATCCCATTTGTTACGACTAATTGACGCCTGAAAACAGCCCGAATCCGCTGCGTCGTCCGTTTCAATCTGAATCGTTTTTTTACCGTCGGCATAAAAATCTTCCTTAATCGTTTCCCACGTATCCGCTACAATTCCATTCATTGCATAACCAAGTTCCGCTAAGTCGCGCTTCGCAACCCACACATCTTTTTCCGAAAAATAGTGAGCAATTTCTAATTTCAACTGCTGCTCGGCAGTATCGTACCATTCGTGAAAATACATTTTAAAGCTATCGCTCAGGCTGATTTCCATCGGAACAGTAAAAAATTGAATTCCTGTGTTTGCTATCAGATTCATACTTCATGTTTGCTTTAATTTGTCCAAATGTTCTGTTTTCCCGCATTCTATATCAATTCTACCTCTTACAAAGAGGAGGAACTGATGTGTCTGATGTGTCAGAATAAGAGCGGTAAAAATACAAACTGTTTTTGAAACAGACAAATATATTTTCAAATTTTTTTTTGATTACCTTGTTTTGAAGGCAAAATATAGGCTTAACTATTTGTATTATAATATGTTTAATCTTTTGTTTTACTTTTTCTTCTGCTTAACAAAAAGAATAGATTGACAACTGTTTTAATATCAATAAGGTACATTTTTAAAGTTTGACTTGCAAATAGAAATGTTTAACATTTTGTTTAACACAACGAAAAATGCTGTTTTGTAACTAACTCATGATTCATAACTTATATCTCATAACTTTGAGGAGTTCCTCCTCTTTGTAAGAAGTAGAACTCAATCCCCAAAAATGAATATTTTTTGACAGGTGGATTTTTCGCGGGAAGTTGTATCTTTGTCAAAAATCATTTGTCTCTTTTTCCCTATAAATTTTGCAAGACATTTTTAGGCGTTTGTGTGTAACCTAATAATTTAATGCTAACTTTGTGTCGTTGGAAATGTCACGTATTTTAGCAAAAAACGTGACAAAATGTTGAAAATAACCATTATTCAATCGCTTAATAATCAAATAGAATCGACAAATAAGAGAAAAGGACGCGGGAAAATAATTTTCACAAAATATTTTTCTCTTATTGGAACGGCATTTACTGTTCGTCAAATTTTTTCGCGTCTTTGCAAAAACGGTATGCTTCTGCGGCTTGCATCGGGTACATATCTGTATCCCAAAACAAGCAAACTGCTCGGCATTGTCTATCCTTCTGTTGAAGAGGTTATGAAACAAATTGCAAAACGTGAAAGTCTCGAATTGTACCTACCGAACCCTATGCTCTAAACAAAATCGGACTGTCCACATAGGTGCCGATGCGTTATGTATTCCTAACTGACACGCAGCCCGTTAACTGATAGCATCATAATTGAGAAAATTAAAGAACTGAACGAAAGACTGAATGTCATTTCTTGATTATTCTTCTATCGCTATTATCTTTGCATTCGCCCTGTCCACTACGGCCTGTCCAAGTGACGCAAGATAGATCCTCGTTGTCGCCTCGTTTTCGTGTCCCATACTCTCGCTTATGACTTCGACGGGAATGCCGCGCCGAAGGGCGATTGTAGCCCACGTATGCCGCGAAACATAGGAACTTATCGGCTTGTCCAAACCGAGTTTCTCCGAAATTCGGCGCAGACGCTTGTTGTAGTTGCGAAGTTGGCTTGCGTGGATGCGGTTGGAATCAGTAAAAATTGGAAGCAGGTAATCATCAACAGTTTGCGCCTCATATTGCGCAATGATTTCCTGCATACACGGCTCAATTTTCACGGTCAGCATTTGGTGAGTTTTGCTGCGGAAATATACGATGTAACCGTTTTGCACATTGGATTTTCGCAGATTTGTCATATCAACAAACGAAATCCCGCGCATATAAAAACTGAACAGAAACAAATCGCGGGCAAGCGCAAGATAGGTATTTTCTGCTAAATCAAGATTTTTCAGTTTCAGGATAACATCTTCATTCACTGCGCGTTTTACGGTTTTATCGATCCCCGTATAGACGTTTGCGAATGGATTTCTCTGCTCTATCAATCCCTTCTTAACTGCTTGATTGTAAGCGGAACGCAGTGAACGCATATAGCAGGAAACGGTGTTTTTGAGTATTCCCGACTGTTTGAGAAAAGTTTCGTATCGCTGCATCAGGTCGCTATTGAGTTTGTCAAGCGAAATGTCCTGTCCTTTTCGGAAGCGTTCAAAACTCCGTTTGGCAGTAAGCAGGATAGTTGCCGATTTTTTGCGGTTGCTGTCTTTTAATTGCTTGACAATATGTTCGATAAAAGGAAAAAGGCGGCCATTGAACGAGTTGCAGACGTGCAGGGCGGCAAGTTCCGAAACAGTAAAATCGCCTTTTGTTTTCAGCACTCGAATTAAATCGTTTACCTGCCTCAATTCCGCTTCCAATCCTGCTTTTGTGGCAATCAGGCAGTCTTGACGTTTTGCCTCGCATTTTCTAAAATCTACTGTGTTTTTTCGCTCGTCCCATTCCGAATGAAAAAGTTTAAACCGTGTTCGCAGCAACTTAATTTTTCGATTATGAATAAGTTGCAGACAGACTGTGCCCTCTCTCTCGCTGACTTTCGAGGGCAAAAATTTGAGTTTGACGGATGTTGCCATTGTAATATTAAAACAAATTCAGAGTGTAAAGTTCCGAATTACGTTTAATATATTTAATGACAATAAGTTGGACAAATGACGACAAAAAAGAAAAATTTCTACCCCTGTCTTTTGAAACAGGATTTTTGTTGATTTCTGGCAACTATTTTGTGTCGGCGTCGCTGCCTTACCGAAGTAAACCGCTACATTCTCGGTGCGTGTTAGCGATTGTCAGCAGTCGTTTTTTGGCTTTCTTTGACTTTTTGATGCGCCGGAATACTGCCCTTCTTGCGTGGATGAGGACAGTGGATGAATGCTTATGTTGCTGTATTTGTTCCTTCTTTATTCCGTTTTAAGGATGGCGCTGTTGATTCCGTCTACATTCTTTTCGTCACGGGATGTTTTCTTTCCGAAATCAAACGTATAGGCGAGTTTTATATAACCGGTCTGCTGGTATATGCGGCTGGTCAGCTCCTGACTGTATTGATAGACTCCATAATCGGCATATTCCCGGTAACGGGCCTGTTTCGTAAATGGATTTTCCACGGCCGCTTCCGCCATCCATTTCCCGCGGCTGTAACGAACGGACAGCCCGTAAGAAGCCGGACGGTCGACAAAAGCAAGCAAGTTCCTGTCCAATATCTTCTCCGCTGTTTTGGCATAAGCATTTATGGCAAATGATTTCAGGAAGTAATTCACGTCTGCGGACGCCACGAAGTTGTCACGGCTCAAGTCCGGTTCGCCCGGCACATACATGCGACTGTATTTCAGCACGAAACCGGTGCGCAAAGCATCTGAAATCCGGCAGGAGAACGACACGTCGGAATTTAAGGTGTTAAACGAACCTTCCGAACGGTAACTGCTGATCAGTTTATTATTTTCCGTATAATAGTCAGGGACGATATTATTGTCATATTTATCGTGCCAAAGCCGGACCTGCACATTTAGCGGCTTTATCTGGCCTTCATACATGAAAGCCCAGGTAGATATCTTCGTATTGCCAAGGTTGGGATTCCCTCTTTTTATCTGGTAAAAATCAATCATTTGATCCATTGAGTTCACGAAACTGATGTCGGGCTGGAAGTTCCCCTGTGAGAAGCCCCCGCCCATCCATTGCATGGAGTTGAAGCGATAGCGAATCCACGTGTTTATCCGGAATGTAAAAATACGCCGATGCCTGTCCCCGTGCAGCCTGTAATTCAACATCGAACAGCCCGGATTGAATACCGCCGTGACTTTTTCCCCCAATTCATAAACATAATTGGTAAAAAGTAGTGTTTCGCCCTTCCACAAGTGTTGCCACGAATCGTAATCGCCGCTGTAAAGCGTAGAAGTGATGTAATGATAGTGCATCAAACTTCCGGAGATCGTGTTTTTGGAATCAGGCCGGAACATATATCGACCGTACGCGTCAAATGTGTAGAAATCTTCATCCGCGTTAGTGGATGATTCCTGTTCCGTCTCGCGGTATATCCGGTTATAGTTGTTCTGCGCATACGCTCCGTTCAGTTCGACTTTCAATTGCTGCTTTTCCGTCGGATTGAAAACGCTATTCAGGCTGACGGACGGCCTGAGACTCTCCTGGCCGACCTGCTCGGACGACGGGATGCGCCGTTCGTCATGCCCGGTGTAAGAAAGCGT